>JALOBU010000019.1 GCA_023228145.1 Bacteroidales bacterium
AGTTGTGCATAGAATAATTTTGAAATATTAATTTAATATACTGTATATCAGTATATTGCATAACCTTTTTTGATTTATTTATGAACAATTTATTTAACATTTTTAATAGCACAACGGGTTATTAATATGTATTTTATATTCTTAGTAATTATATCTTAGTTGACTCAGTAAAACATTTAACTAAAATATTGATTATCATGTTATTACAAATTATTTTATACATATTTAAGTAATTAAATATCTAATAACTTTAATTTTTTATTAATTCAACCCTTGATTTGCATACCACATCAATTAATCAAAATGTGGGTCGTCGCCTTTTGAAGGTACCTTTGATTTGTCCTGAAAAATCTTGTCTAAAGTAGGTTTGAAAATAACCCAGTCAATAGATTGGTTTAATCTATCATACGTTTAGCAAAGTTTTGTTAGTTTTTCAAGTAATAAATTATCATAAAGTAAACCAAGTAGTTTGATATTTGCTATGTTTTCTTTTTATCTTTAAAATAATACTTTTTGATGTAAAAACAAGCTTATATTATTAATTATCAATTGTTTATATCATAAATTTGTTTTTAGGATGCAAAATTAATAAAAAATTATACTTTAAAGTATTACAAGTAATATTTAACAAATAAATAACTAATAATATCAATACAAAAATAAACGCTCATAGATTTTGGATTTGAAAACTCGAACTTTGAAGCAAAAACATGAACCAAGGTAAATATGTTTTTGCATAGATGGTGTTGTTTTTGCTCAAGTATGAAGTTCAAAAATGTGTCGATAAGTATTCCGGAGATTACAAAACCCAATGGTTTACTTGTCGGATTCATTTTAGGATAATGTGCTTTGCCCAACTGACCTACAGGGAAAGTCTAAGGAATATTGAAAATAGTCTCATAGCCATTTCTGGCAGGTTATTTCATTGCGGCATTCCGCAACCAGTTCCCCGAAGTACTTTGTCTGATGCAAATGAAATGAGGGATTGAAGAATTTATGCCGACTTTGCGGGTATCTTGGCTGCTAAAGCGCGTATTCTTTATAAAACAGACAACGATTTTCTGCTGGATTTGGAAAACATGGTTTATGTATTTAATAGTATCACGATTGATCTTTGCCTGAACCTTTTTCCATGGGCAAGATTCCGGCAAAATAAAGGTGCTGTAAAAATGCACACCTTGCTTGATGTAAGAAGAAATATTCCAGGCTTTATCCACATAACTGATGGGCTATGTAATGATGTGAATGCCTCGGGTTTCCTGCCGATTGAACAAGGAGCTTTCTATCTGATGGATAAAGGATATATTGACTACGAACGTTTATATGCAATGCATCAACAACAAGCATTTTTTGTTACACGGACAAAGGATAATATGGCAGGTTGAATTGTTTTTCAAATGGATGAAGCAGCACTTACGAATAAAGGCATTTTATGGAATAAGCTTTAATGCTGTTTGTGTTCAAATTTGAATTGCAGTGTGTGTTTACCATTTAATACCTATTGTGAAAAGAAAAATGAACATGGAAAAAAACCTTTACACAATTCTACAAACTTTAAGCCTTTGATTGTTTGAGAAAACACCTTTAAATCATCTGTTTGAAAAACAAATCTACATAATCAAAGAACAAGATAACAATAACCAATTGAATCTATTTGGTTTACAACCGGACACTAATGACTGCAAATAAACTCTTATAATAATATTTAATTCAAATCAATGACTAATTTAAAATAATGTGTTTTTGTGATGAATCCATTATAAGAAAACAAATTTTCCGAGCTAATTATTTTCAGCATATCATTGCTAAATATGCAAAACTATTTACATAATTCATTCATGTGTAACCACCGCTATCCTTTTCTTAGCATCCATCCTGACAGTCAGCGGATTTTCAAATTCGATATGGCAGAAAAATTCGGCCTTTTTCAGCAACTTTTTCCTTGAGAACACATCCCAGGAAATGAAGCCTTTGCTGGCACAAGGACTTGTAAAAAAACAGCTTAATAAAAAGTTATTGCTGCAAAATTTATAACTTCGCATTATGTACATAAAAGCCGCTACTTTCGGGCGACTTTTATTATTTTATATGTTCAAGAATTTTTTTCAATATAAACTTCCCTGCATTCCCATCTCCATATATTTCAGGGAATTGCATGCTTTTTTTTCCAACTAACTCATTGAAGGATTGAACTATTTTATCTTCATTTGCCCCGCATAACTGAGCTGTGCCTAATTCAAGAAGTTCAACCCACTCTGTTTCTTCTCTTAAAATAAGGCAAGGTTTTTTAAAAAAATATGATTCTTTCTGCACCCCGCCCGAATCTGTCATTATAAGTCTTGAGCTTTTTTCGAGTGAAATAAAATCAAGATACGAGACAGCAGGAATTATTGTGATAAGGTTGTTATTATTAATAATGTTCTTAAGGGTATCATCAGGCAGCTCAGACCATTTTTTTCTCGTACGCGGATGTAATGGAATCACAAATTTAATATCCTTTTTTTCGCAGATTCTTTGGATGGCTCTGAATATTGAGTTTAAATGCTCCGGCACATCCGTATTTGAATCCCTGTGAAGTGTTACTAAAACATAATTTTCATTTTTTAGTTTCAGGCCTGTAATCAAATTGCTTTTCTCTTCTGCCATCTTTGCAAAATAAAGTGCATTGTCATACATTATATCGCCGCAGTATAAAATTCCCGGGTTGTCAATATGATATGGCGGAATATTATTCATATTAAAACCTTCTTTAATAAGGTTTTCTATTCCTTTTTTTGTCGGAGTAAACATAAGTGTAGAAACATGGTCGGTTGCTATCCTGTTTATTTCTTCAGGCATAAGTTTATTGAAGGATCTCAGCCCTGCCTCCACGTGTATCAAAGGAATATGCATTTTTGAAGCAGCAAGAGCGCCCGCCAATGTTGAATTTGTATCTCCATAAACCAAAACAACATGAGGTGTTTCTTTTAATAAAATACTTTCAATACCCGCCATCATCTCAGCAGTCTGTTTTCCATGCTTACCCGAGCCAACCTCCAGATTATATGCCGGCTCAGGAATCTCCATCTCTCTAAAAAAAACAGAAGACATGTTGTCATCATAATGTTGTCCGGTATGCAAGATAATTTCCTGTATCTTATCAGAAAAATTTTGATGAATCACGCGGCTAATGGCAGAAGCTTTAATAAACTGTGGACGTGCGCCAACAATAGTTAATAGTTTAATCATTTATTTTTTTAATTTTGATGCAAATTTATTTCATTTTAAATCTATCAGGCTTATATTTAAAATTATTTACAAACAAAAATCATTATGAATACTGATAAAAATGAATTGACTATTGCCGAAATTATATTAAAAACACTTATTATTATGAAAAGATATCTGGTGTTAATTTTAATCTTTTTGGTTATAGGATTAGTGCTTGGATATTTATTAGTTGGAAACAAAGTTACAACGTATAAAAATGTATGCGTATTATCAACAATCGATAAAGTGCCGTTTGGTTTAATAAGAACTGTTTCTGAACCGCTCCTGAAACCTTCCGGAGAAAATGTAACTGAATTTTTTTCCTCTGAATTATCTGTTGACAAAGCTATTGCTAACAACATTATCAATATTTTTATTGATTCGTTGGTAAAGAGCGATAACAGGTATTTTAAAGTGGTATTTACCCTGAAGGACTCTTCAGAAAATAATGAATTCATTCAGGGTTATATCAAGTATCTGACACAATCTGCCGGAATTTCAAAGATAATTACAGAAAATACCGAAGCAAACAAAAAAATGCTGGATAATATCAACAAGAAATTATTTGAGCTTGAAGATTTACATAAAAAAACATCAGGCAACTCAGGTGTATTAATATCTGGAGATTCATACAAAGTATACATTGACTTGCTCGAGATGAAACAGTTGTATGCTTCTAAGCTTCAAAACGACAGCACATTTCATGTTATTGATAAAAAAGTAACATCCATGGTAAAAACACCCAGCAGAAGCTTAAGTGTAGTCAAATATGTGCTTGCATCTTTATTCACGGCTTTTATCATTATTTTTATCATTGAAATGATAAAAAGAATAAAATCAATCAAATAAAACTTGAACTACAGAGCAGGCTTCCTATGAAGGTTGACACAAAAAAGGCAGTAGAAGAATACAAAAAAAACTACGCCAACCTGGGTATTGAACATGGATTCAATAAAACAAAAAACAAAAGCATTTAATATAAAAACAAGAAAAAGAATATTTCGTTTTCTAATGCTTTTAATAATGCCCGCTATAAAAACCGCAAGCAAGCTAATAAACCCCATTACTCCCGTTCCCATAAAACTTTCAATAAACTGATTGTGAACATTTAGTTTGTTATTGTATGCATCTATCATTTTGTATTTCTGATATTCTTCCTTAAGGTTATCCATTACATCGCCTGTACCTACACCAAGCAAAATATTTTTATTAATAATTTTTACGGATGAATACCATATAGATAACCTGTCGTTTCTATTATCAGTGACATTTAGCGTATTTAAATTGAATTTTTTTATTTCATTTATTGCAATTTTAAAACGATTATTCGAAACAATTGCAACAATAATCAATGTTGAAAAGATTCCCAGTAGAAAGGCATGTATGAGTTTGTATTTTATTTTTTTTTCTTTAATTGCTTTGTACAGAAAAAAAGCTCCATAAACGATGGCAATATTCACCAAACCAACACGCGAAAAAAGCATAAACGTAAAAATGGTAAAATAAATACTCAAGAAAATTATAAAAGCTTTTTGTTTTATGCCTTGGCTGTGTTCAAGAAAAACAAACAACAAGGAAGCTAAAACAAATGTCATATACAAGCTGTAATATCCGGGATGAAGAAAAGCCGACAAACGGGAATACATAAAATAAGTGCCGCCAACTTTTATGGTTTCCCAGAACGAATACCCGGCATGAATGACATCCGCATCAAAAACCAAAATGCCTTCTTTTATAGTCAGGGAAAAATACAGGGCACGCAAAATACAAATCAGTGATGTCAGCAGGTTGGCGGCAATAAATATTTTTAACAAAAAAATGAACTTTGATTTGTAGAAATTATTAACCATCAGAAATATTAATGGAAATACTATAAATGACAGTTTAACCTGAAGATCGAACCAGCCAACTTCTTTGTTTTCGGTATATAACATACTGACAATATGAAGCAGGTAGTAAACAACCGGCAGAATTAACATGATGAGGCTTTTTGAATTCGCTCTGAATTTATTTATAAAATTCGCTTCAACAAGCCATGTAATTATCCAGAAAGCAATAAAATAAATAGAAAGCCATCGGTAAAAAGGCAACGAGAAAACCATAAGGCAGGCAGCAAAAAAATTAATTTTTTCCCGGGTAATATTTTCAAAAATCATTCTCATGTTAAATGATTAAAAAATAAATCCCTTACTTTATCAAGTGTTTCCTGTTTTTTACAAAAAGCAAACCTTACCTGCTTTGAAACAAAGTTTTTTGTTGAATAGAATGAAAAACCTGGGACTGTTGCTACACGAGTCTTTTCAATTAGCTTTCTGCTGAAATCAAAGTCGTTTTCTGCATTTAACTTTGAGAATAAACTGCTCACATCAGCTATCATATAATAGGCTCCCTTTGGTTTATAAGGTTTAAAACCTGAATTTACAAGTGTTTCATATAAATGCTTGCAGGAATCATCATATTTTTGTTGCAACTCATCGTAATATTGGTTCTCAAAAGATAAGGCTTCAGAAGCTGCGTGCTGAAAGGGTGTTGGTGCACCAACTGTAAGAAAGTCATGTACTTTTCTGATACGTGCTGTAATTTCGGGAGATGCAACAGCCCATCCCACACGCCAGCCGGTAACGGAATAGGTTTTGGAAATGGAATTAATAGTAATGGTTCGTTCAGCCATTCCGGGCAAGGATGCTAATGAAATATGCACTGAATTATCATAAAGTATGTGTTCATAAATCTCATCAGTGATGGCATAAGTATCCCACTTTTCACACAATTTTGAAATTTCCTTCATTTCTGAAAATGAAAAAACTTTCCCGGTCGGATTGTTTGGCGTATTAATAATTATCGCTTTTGTCTTATTGTTGAAAGCAGCAGAAAGTTCATCAAAGTCAATATGCCAGTCGGGTGCATACAATTTTACAAACTTGAGTGTAGCGCCGGATAAAATGCCATCAGGACCGTAATTTTCATAAAAAGGTTCAAATATGATAATCTCATCTCCGGGATTGATAATGGCTTTTAACGTAGCCAGCATGGCTTCTGTAGCACCGCAAGTAACAGTAATTTCGGTAGAAGGATTAGCAATAATGTTATTATATTTTAAAATTTTTTTGCTGATTGCCTCACGTAGTTCCGGCTCGCCAAAAGTAACCGGATATTGATTTTTGTTGGATTTAATTGCACGGATGGCAGCTTCTTTAATTAGTAAGGGGCTTTCAAAATCAGGAAAGCCCTGTGATAGGTTCAACCCATCCATGGCATCGCTGATGCGCGTCATTTCCCTGATAACAGACTCGGTGAAAGTTTCAGTGATGTATGAAAGATGTTTCATTAATATTATTATTTACCATAAAAACTTCTCACAACATGGATTACATATTCCACCTCATCATCATCAATTTCCACATTCATAGGCAGAGAACAAACTTCACGGCTGAGAGCCTCTGTTTCAGGAAAACCTTTGTCAGTTAATTTCAATCCTGCATGTTTATAATATGGCTTACGGAACTGCGTAAGCACTTCAATGCCATTTTCCTTCAGATAATCTGAAAATGCACTGCCTTGTGTTGAACGCAGGGTGTAATTCTGGTAAACATGATCAAAACCCGGCTTGTTATAGTGTGGTAAAAGCAAGTCTGGTAAATCTGACAATGCCTCCCTATAGCGGTTGGCAATCGATTGTCTTTTAGCTATCCATTCACGCATGTAACGCAACTTCACATCCAGAAAAGCTGCCTGAAGATTATCGAGCAGACAGGTAAAGCCATGGCCGTGATATTCGCCGGTATCGCGGTCTTCACCGTTAAACCTTATGCGGCGTGCAAATGTTGCAACTTCTTCGCTATTAGTGGTAATAGCTCCACCATCACCATAACCGCCTAATATTTTAAATGGATAAAAACTAAAACAACCTGTTAAGCCCCATGCTCCTGCCCCTTTCCCATTAACAGCTGAACCAAGACTTTGACAAGCATCTTCAATTACAATGAGATTGTATTTATCAGCAATTTCCATTATCCTTGGCATATCAGCCATCCAGCCGCTGAGGTGGACAGGCATGATGCCCTTTGTGCGGGGAGTAATAACTTCTTCGATTTTATCTGCATCAATATTAAAATCTTTGGCTACGTCCACCAGTACAGGTGTGGCTCCAACATTCACTATGGCAGAGCAACTGGCTACAAAGGTATGCGCAGGCACGATCACTTCATCACCGGGCCCGATACCGGCAGCTCTCATTGAGATATGCAATGAATCATAGCCACTATTTAAACCTACAGCGTATTTGGTCCCGACAAATTTTGCCAGATTCTCTTCAAAATTTCTTAGTTGTTGCCTGTTTATCAGATCACCCTTAGACATTACCTCAAAATAAGCGGCATCCAGCTCATCTTTTATCATCCGGTAAAGCTTTCCCGGCTCAACAAATCGCACTTTTCTTTTTTCCATATTTTTCAGAGAATTTTTCTTATTGCTTCAATTATGTCATCTTTGGTTTTGTAATATGCTTTTTCCAGGCTGCCTGAAGCAGGTGCTGGAACATCATTCAGGCAAACTCGTTGTACCGGAGATTTTAAAAAACCAAATGCCAATTCATTAACCCTCGTAGCAATTTCAGCCGCCACGCTTCCTGTTTTCCACGAGCCATCAGCTATAACCAGACGGCCCGTTTTCTTTACCGAATTGATTATGGTTTCTTCATCAATCGGCTTAACAGTCCGTAAATCAATAAATTCGATGCTGATACTTTTCTTCTTCAGTTCTTCTGCTGCATTTATAGATTCCTGAGCCATGTATGAAAATGAAACCAGCGTGCAATCATCGCCTTCTGTGCGGATTATTGCTTTACCAATTGGAACCTGATACATTTCAGCAGGAACGTCATCCTGAAAACGATAGAGCCACCTGTCATCTATAAAAACAACAGGGTTTTCATCAAGTACAGAAGAAATAAACAACCCCTTGGCATCATAAGGTGTTGAAGGCGCAACAACTTTTAAACCCGGGATATGTGCAAAGAGCGAATGCAATGCCTGGGAATGCTGGGCTGCCTGTTCGCCCCCCCGATTAACAATCAACCAAAATACGATCGGGGCATTAGATTTTCCTCCATTCATATAATGCCAGTTGGCTGCCTGATTGATGATAGGGTCAAAAGCATACAAAACAAAATCTACACGGGGATGCACCACAATGGCCTTCATTCCGGCAATGGCAGCCCCCACTGCAGCACCTGTCATGGCATTTTCAGAAACAGGAGTGTCTATTATACGTTCTTCTCCAAATCGTTCAACAAGTCCAGTGCATGTATTTCCAACGTACCAGGGGCTTTTCACACCCTGCCCGATTAAAAACACGGAAGAATCTGTTTCCATCAATTGGTGGATAGCTTGATTGATAGCCAGCCCAAAATTTATTTTTTTACTATTTGAACACATAACGGCAAAGTTCCTCTTCTTTTGGTAATGGACTGTTAACAGCAAATTCTTTGGCTTTTAACACTTCCGCTTCGGTTTCAATCTGAATTTTATCAAAATCATCTTGCGTTAATAAGATTTCTTTTTCGAGATAATCCCTGAACCGTTTAATCGGGTCTTTCTTAAGCCATTCTTCAATTTCCTGTTTGGGGCGAATATCGGTATGCGAGCCCTGTATGTTATCATCCGGACCAACATGTCCGCGAAAACGATAAGTGAGAAATTCTATGAAAACAGGGCCTTTATTATTACGGCATAATTCAGCGGCTTTAACCGCAGTTTCATATACTTCAATCACATTATTTCCGTCCACTCTGAAAGATTCTATTTCAAAGGGATTGGCAATCTGGTAAATATTTCGGTTTGTACGAATTTCATTGATGGGTAAATGCGTTGAATACAGGTTGTTTTCACAGGCAAAAATAATGGGTAATTTCTTTAATGCAGCAAAGTTTAATGATTCATATAATACACCTTCGCCGGTAGCTCCATCTCCAAAAAAGCTTACTGTAACCTTTCCGTCTTTTCTGATTTTTGATGCTAAAGATGCACCCGTTGCCAACGAAATAGTACCGGAAACTATAGGCACAATGCCCATCACACCATTTTCGGGAGAGATAAGGTGCATGGAGCCACCTCTGCCTCGTGAGCATCCGGTTTCCTTTCCATAAATTTCTGCAATCATAGATGCCATATCGCCGCCTTTTGCCAGGTAATGGCCATGGGAGCGATGATTGCCAAAAATATAGTCTTTGCTTTCAAGAGCGGCACAGACCCCGGTAGCAATCGCTTCCTGTCCGGAATACAAATGGCATGGGGTTTTAATTTCTCCATGTAAAATCGGCTCAACCAAACTTTCTTCGCATAAACGAATACGAAGCATAGTGCGGTAAAGATTTTCTAGAAATTCTCGGGAATAATTCATTAATAATTACTGGCTAAGTTTTAATCATTTTTTAATTATAGCCAACAAAGTTAAAAAAACAATTTTAATATCCGTCCAAAAACTACGTTCCTTCACATACTTAAGCTGCAGGCGTTTTTTTTCGGGCCATATCAGTTTCATGTATGCTTTATCTGGGTCTTGGGTACCTTCCAGAATTTTACCTTCATCAGCGTTCCAGACGGATGCAAAATCAGTAATACCGGGTTTTACGGAAAGTATCGCTTTTTCTTCTTCTGTAAACAAATCAGTAAAATATTTCACTTCAGGCCTCGGGCCAACAACACTCATATTCCCGATAAAAACATTAATCATTTGGGGTAATTCGTCAAATTTTGTTTTTCTTAAAAATTTGCCAATTTTTGTAATTCTGGAGTCTGATAAAGTTGTGGATGAAGCACCGATTTTATCCGCATTAACTACCATAGTCCGGAATTTAAACATTTTAAACAGTTTGCCGTTTTTCCCAACCCGTGGGGCCTTGTATAATACGGGGCCAAAATCGGTTAAAAAAATTAAAATCGCTATAATTAACAGAAATGGCAGTGTGCAAATCAAAATAATCAAACTAAAAAATATGTCGAAAATTCGTTTCATCATTAGTTAATTTCAGCAAAAATAAGCAAGATAGATTAATCTTTAAGTATTGTAGTATTTTTGATAAAAAAATTCAGAAAAATTTATTTTTTCTTCATCTTGACTAACTAATATTGTATTTTTACAATTGGGAATTTTCAATTAATCTAAGAACAGATGCAAGTAATTAAAATTAAAAAAGGCCTTGACATTCCGCTTAAAGGAAAAGCTATGAGTATGATAAGCGGCTCTTTCATTCCGGATACCATCGCCATCAAACCCGCTGATTTTGTCAATGTATTGCCCAAGTTGATGGTAAGCCCTGGAGAACATGTAAAAGCCGGCAGCCCGCTTTTTTATAATAAATACGATGAACAAATTATTTTCACATCTCCGGTTAGCGGTGAAGTGATGGAACCACTCCGCGGCGAAAAAAGATTAATAATGGAAATTCCTGTCAAAGTTGACAAGGAAATTGAATATGAAAAATTCGGCACACATCACCTTGCATCTCTGGATGCAGAAGCTATCAGGTCATTACTCCTGAAATCGGGATTATGGACATATATCAGGCAACGTCCTTATGACATCATTCCTTCAATAACTTCAATTCCCAGGGACATATATATTTCAACTTTCGACACATCACCACTCGCTCCTGATTATAATTTTATTTTAAAAGATAAAATGCATTACTTTCAGTCAGGAATTGATGCGTTGGCAAAGCTTACTACAGGAAAAGTGAACTTAGGGAATGATGCAAGTATTACAGACAATATATTTTCGAAAGTTAAAAATGTTGAATTAATTTATTTCAAAGGAAAGCATCCGGCAGGAAATGTAGGAGTGCATATTCATAAAACCAAACCTATTAATAAAGGAGAAACTGTATGGTATTTAAATCCTCAGGATGTCGCTATGATAGGAAAATTCTTTATCGAAGGGATTTATGATGCCACACGCACTATGGCTGTCACAGGCCATGAAGCAAAAAAACCGGCTTACTACACTACTATTATTGGAGGAAACCTTTCAACCATTATTGAAGCACAAACTTCTCAAAATAATATCCGTTGTATAAGCGGAAATGTCCTTACAGGCTCTGCAATAAATAAAGATGGATATCTGGGTTACTATCACCACCAGCTTACACTTATTCCTGAAGGAGATTATTATGAATTTATCGGATGGATGATGCCCGGATTTAAAAAATTCAGCCATTCACGCTTATTTATGAGTGGAATTTTTAAAGGGAAAGAATATGATTTCGATACAAATTTTCACGGAGGAGAACGCCCGTTTGTGATGACCGGACAGTATGAAAAAGTTTTCCCTTTTGATATATACCCGGTATATCTGCTTAAAGCTATACTTACTGAAGATATTGATAAAATGGAAGAATTGGGCATTTATGAAGTCTCTCCCGAAGATTTTGCATTATGTGATTTTGTTTGCACTTCAAAAACCGAGACACAAATGATAGTCAGGCAAGGGCTGGATATGATAAGAAAAGAAATGAGTTAATACTAAAAAATGACATACCCGATGAAAGGATTAAGAAAATATATTGATAAAATAAAACCTAAGTTTGAGAAAGGCGGGAAGTTTGAAAAACTCGGCTCTACTTTCGGGGCTTTTGAAACTTTTCTGTTTGTCCCAAAAGAAGTTACCCATACAGGGAGCCACATACGCGATGCCGCCGACCTGAAACGCACCATGATAGCCGTGGTCATTGCATTAATGCCCGCCCTTCTTTTCGGCATGTGGAATATCGGGTATCAGTTTCATAAAGCTATCGGGACTCAGGTAAGCATATTTGCTGATTTCTGGTTTGGCTTGCAAGCAGTTCTTCCTATTATAGTGGTTTCTTATGTAACGGGACTTGCCATAGAATTTATTTTTGCACAGATAAGACACCATGAAGTAAACGAAGGATTTCTGGTTACAGGAATGCTTATACCCATGATTATGCCCGTTGGGATTCCTTTATGGATTGTGGCAGTGGGAACGGCATTCTCGGTTATTTTTGTTAAAGAAGTTTTTGGCGGGACCGGAATGAATATTTTCAACCCGGCATTGATGGCGCGAGCATTTATATTTTTTGCATACCCCGCAAAAATTTCCGGTGACAGCGTTTGGGTTTACGGATTAGCAAATGGTGTAAAACCTGTTGATGGTATTACCGGGGCCACCCCTCTTTCTTCAGCAGCCCTTGATAATATCGACAATATACCATCTATGTTTGATTTATTTTTTGGTTTTATCCCGGGTTCAGTCGGGGAAACATCCAAGTTTGCCATCCTGCTTGGGGCTGCAATACTGATTATCACAGGCGTGGGAAGCCTTCGCATTATGTTATCCACCATTGCAGGCGGAGTTTTTATGTCGTTGATATTTAACCTTATTGGGGCAAATCATTATATGGAGATAGACCCGTTAACACAAATAATGATGGGAGGTTTTATGTTCGGAATGGTATTTATGGCTACCGACCCTGTTACAGGTTCTCAGACTCCGACAGGCAAAATAATCTACGGATTCCTAATAGGTGTTTTTGCAATTCTCATCAGGGTGTTTAATCCTGCCTATCCCGAAGGAATGATGCTTGCCATTTTACTGATGAACACCTTTGCACCTTTGATAGACCATATTATAGTCAGACAAAATACTAGAAAACGGCTCAAAAGAGTTCCTCAAAAAATTCAAACAAAATAACCATTGTACTATGTTTAGCAATAGATACATCATCATATATTCCGCAATAATGGTCATCATTGTTGCAATAGCACTGACATTTATTGCAGTGCTGCTTAAACCCAAACAGCAATATAATATTAAGGTCGAAAAGATGCAGAACATTCTTGCTTCTGCCAATATTGAATCTACTGTGGATAACGCGGAAGAACTCTACAAGAAACACATTAAAGAAACTTTTGTTATTAATAACAAAGGTGAAATGATAAGTAATACGGATGCTTTTGGAATAGATTTGTATATGGAGCTGAAAAAGCCCGTTGAAAAACGTAACCTTCCGGTTTTTGTGTGTGTTAAGGAAAAAGATGAGCATTTAATTATTGTTCCTATCCGCGGAAAAGGCCTCTGGGGACCGATATGGGGATATGTGGCTTTTAATAAAGATTTAAACACAATAGAAGGCGCTATATTTGACCATAAAGGGGAAACTCCGGGGCTTGGCTCAGAGATTAATACCCAGGCTTTCAGTAGTCAATTTTTTGGCAAGTCTATCTTTAATGATGAAGGCAAGTTTGTATCAATAGAAGTAATAAAAGGCGGCGCTTCGCCTGAAAACAAACACGGTGTGGATGCCATCTCGGGGGGGACTATCACCAGCAAAGGTCTGGAAAAAATGCTATACGACTGTCTGGAACCTTATGTGGCCTATTTTAAAGCAAATCATCAAAATTGATTTTTATATAAAAAACTCAAAATATAAATGAAAAACCTTAAGCTATTAAAATCACCAATTAATTTGAATAATCCGATAACTGTCCAGGTTCTCGGGATATGTTCAGCGCTGGCAGTGACTGTTCAACTCAAACCGGCATTGGTCATGGCGTTATCCGTCACAATTGTTACTGCTTTTTCAAACCTGATTATTTCATCGCTACGTAATACAATACCATCAAGAATACGAATTATTGTACAACTTATTGTTATTGCTGCACTTGTTATCATTGTTGACCAGGTTCTCAAAGCCTATGTTTATGAAACCAGTAAAAAACTTTCTGTTTTTGTCGGACTTATCATAACTAACTGTATCCTCATGGGGCGGCTTGAAGCTTTTGCTATGGCAGAAAAACCATGGAAATCATTTCTGGATGGTATTGGCAACGGGTTGGGTTATGGACTTATCCTGGTTACGGTTGCTTTTTTTAGAGAATTGCTTGGTTCTGGCACCTTGTTTGGGGCGCATGTAATACCACAGGCATTTTATAACCTAGGATATATGAATAACGGTATGATGATATTACCACCCATGGCGCTTATCACTATTGGAGTTATCATCTGGGTGCAGCGAAGCCACAGCAGAAGCCTGATTGAAAACAAATAAAAAACATTGAGCTATGGAAAATTTATTAAACTTATTTGTCCGCTCGGTATTTATTGACAACATGATTTTTGCTTTTTTCCTTGGCATGTGTTCATTCCTTGCCGTATCGAAAACTGTAAAAACTTCATTCGGGTTGGGCATTGCAGTTACTTTTGTTCTTATCATCACTGCTCCCATAAACTGGCTTATTGACACTTACATTTTAAAAGCTGGTGCTTTGAGCTGGCTGGGCAGCAATTTTGCAGATGTTGACCTGAGCTATTTAAGCTTCATAATTTTTATTGCCGTTATTGCTGCTATTGTTCAACTTGTTGAGATGGTGATTGAAAAATTCAGCCCTTCGCTTTATAATGCCCTAGGCATTTTTCTTCCGCTGATTGCTGTAAACTGTGCCATTCTCGGTGTTGCTCTTTTTGTTCAGGAAAGAGAGTACACATCCATTGCCGAAGTTTCCGTTTATTCTTTTGGTTCCGGTGTAGGGTGGTTTCTTGCCATTGTGTCCATTGCTGCCATACGTGAAAAAATTAAATACTCAAATGTTCCGGCGCCGCTCAGGGGGCTTGGAATAACTTTCATACTTACCGGCTTGATGGCCATTGCTTTTATGAGTTTTATGGGTATTAAAATATAGATATTAACGAACAAAAAATGCAGATATGATTATACTCAGTTCTGGCTTGGGATTATTACTGATACTTGGCGTTTCAACTTTCCTGTTTATTAGTATGCTATTGGTAATCATGCTGCTTTTTGCCAAAGCAAAGCTAACGCCTTCAGGCCCTGTTATGATTAAACTAAACGGAGAAAAAGAATTGCAGGTTAATTCCGGTTCATCGCTACTTTCCACATTGTCTGCAGCCAAAGTGTTTTTGCCTTCTGCTTGCGGCGGGGGTGGAACCTGCGGCATGTGTCGCTGTCAGGTTGTAAGCGGAGGTGGCAGCATACTACCCACTGAAGTTGGGTTCTTTTCACGCAGGCAGATATTTGACAACTGGCGTCTGGGATGCCAGGTAAAAGTCAGGGAAAGTCTGGAAATCCAAGTTCCACCAGAAATATTCGGCATAAAAAAATGGGAGTGTGAAGTAATCTCTAACCGTAATGTGGCAACTTTTATAAAGGAATTTGTAGTAAAACTCCCCGAAGGCGAAACATTGGATTTCCTCTCCGGGGGCTATGTACAGATAGATGTCCCCAAATGTGAGGTGGATTATAAAGATATAATTGTCGAAGAAAAATTCATCGACGATTGGAAAAAACTTAAGATGTTTGACCTTAAAATGAAAAACACCGAAGAAGTTTTCCGGGCATACTCTATGGCAAATCACCCTGCCGAAGGAAATATCGTCATGCTGAATATCCGCATCGCCACTCCACCCTGGGATAAAAAAATAAAAGGATTTATGAAAGTAAATCCCGGAATATGTTCGTCTTATATTTTTTCACGTCAACCGGGAGATAAAGTTATGGTTTCCGGTCCGTACGGAGAGTTTCATATCAAACACACCGATAAAGAAATGATATATATTGGCGGCGGTGCCGGTATGGCACCCCTGCGCTCGCACATTTTTCATCTTTTCCATTCTGAAAAAACTAAACGGAAAGTTTCATACTGGTACGGGGCACGTTCACTGCGCGAAATATTCTATGAAGAAGATTTCAGAGCTATTGAAAAAGAAAATCCCAATTTTAAATTCAACATCGCATTGTCAGAGCCTTTACCTGAAGACAACTGGAAAGGATATTCCGGTTTTATTCACCAAGTGGTTTTTGACAACTACTTAAACAAACATCCGGAACCTGAAGATATTGAATATTATCTCTGCGGCCCTCCAATGATGAACGATGCCGTATTTAAAATGCTAGACAGTCTGGGTGTACCAAAAGAAAATATTGCCTTTGACGACTTCGGCGGTTAAAAAGATAATTTTTAGTGCGCCAGTTTTAAGCCCACAATACCTATTACTATAAGCAAAACCGACATCATCCTTACGATAGTTGCTGGGTCTTTGAAGAATATGATTCCAATAAGGAATGTGCCGCAGGCGCCAATACCTGTCCAAACGGCATAAGCCGTACCAATCGGTATTGTTCGTTGTGCAAACCATAAAAACAAGCCGCTTAAACCCATAGATATCACCGACAGTAAAATCCACAACCACTTACCCTCATGATTAATCTGAGAAAGCTTAAAACCCAGAGGCCATCCTATTTCAAATATTCCGGCAATAAGTAGATAAAACCATTCCATACTAAAAAATTTTTATTGTTCTTCATCATTAAGATGATGTTTGCTGTAATTTACGCATTTCTTAGGGTCATCATCAGAACCGCCGCAAACACAATTTGTGGTTTTACCATCCTTTGTATCTGCATGAGAGCAACTCTTGCGGAATTCGCCATCTTTCTTTACAAGCATTTTGATAGCAATGCCGGCAACAGCAAAAGCAAGTATAACAATAGCAAGTAAGAACAGTTTCATCAAAATAAATTTTATTTACAGAAATATTTTTTTCATTTCTTCGGTTCAAACTTATGCTGTTTAATTTTTTTATTAAACCTTAAACGATAGAAATTCTTACTGAATAATACTCCGAACAAGGCAAACAGCGACCCCAACCCATAGGAAACATGAAGTGAGAAATAAAAAAAAGGAAGTATCAAAGTATATTTGAAACCATCCTTCAAAAAGTGTGAAGAAAAATAATATGCTGCACACAAATAAATAAATGCACCTAGCAATATTACCCATAAAAAGTAAATAGAAAAAAAAGATGCCGCAATTAATCCTATTATGCCAAGTACAAACAATAAGGGAACCAAATGCCTGAACTCAACAGGGATATAATCAATATACTTCAATGGGATTATTGCCCAGTATCCATTTCTAAAATTATTTTTCAAAAATTTTCTAAAATCATTGCGGGTATAATACGTTGCAACAACTGCCGGGTTTAAAAGAATTTTTCCGCCTGCTTTCCGAAGCCGGGTATTAAAATCCATATCCGAACTACTCGTAAGATTTTCATTAAATAATCCGATTTTATCAAAAACACTTTTTTTATAGCATCCTCCAAAAACTGTATCCACTTCACCAACTTCTTTTACTCCGGTTCTAAATAACGAGTTTCCCACGCCAAACCTGCTTGTCAAAACATTATTTATCGCTTTTCCAATAAAATTTTTGTTAAGGCCAATGGTATTAAGAATCCCTCCGGAATTATCAGCATTATATTTCAAAGAAGTTTCTATACAAAGGGTAAAATAGTTTCTATGATATACAGCATGAGAACCCATTATAAAAATAAATTCTCCAGTAGAATTAACAATACCGATATTTACTGCAATCGGAAATGTTTTGCCAGGATTCATATATAAAAAAATGTTCTTGAATTTCAACTTATATTCTCTTATAATTTCTGGAGAATTGTCTGTACTCATGCCATCCACTAAAATAATTTCCATTTTATTATGAGGATAATTATTATCAAGAATGGAATCCAAGCATCCTCTCAGGTAAATTTCTTCGTTTCTGAAAGGGATAATTACAGATATAAAAGGTAGTTCATTAAACATTGTTTATTAGCTTTTCGTAAAGCCCCAGCAACTTTTTCTTTTCCGATTCCCAGTTATATTTATTTATCACCGCTTTTTGCCCGTTTTTTCCCATTTCTTCTGCTTTATCGAGATTTATAAGTAAATAATTAATAGCATCAGCAATAGCTTTCGGGTTCATGGGGTCAACACAAATTCCACAACGATTTCCTTCGATGATTTCTTTCCAAAGAGGAAAGTTGGAAGCAACCACAGGTATTCCGGCGGACATATATTCAAACATTTTATTAGGCTGAGAATGAATATGGTTGGGTTCAGGTAAGAAAGTTGCAACACCAACAGAAGATGTCATCAACTCTTCATAAAGTTCTTTTCTGGATATCTGCCCAAGATATTCAACCTTATGCCAGTTTAAATGTTGCATGACATTAATCTTAAGTTTATCATTTTCAAAAATACCTGCAAGTTTTAATTTATAATTTCCGTTTGACAATGCTTCGAGTAAAGGGAAAATCCCACGGGCTTCTGAAATCTGTCCGATATATATTACTCCACCGTCACGTTTTTTTTCCTGCAAACTTTTATTTATTTCATCATAAAGCGGATAATTATTAATATCAATACTATTGGCGTTTAGTTTTTCAAAACGTTGCCTTATAAAAGGCGTTGCAGTAAGTATAGCAGAAAATTTTCTTGAAGCATAATTTTCATACATCCTTATTCCAATAGCAACTATCTTTCTGAAAAACACAGGGATATATTCTTTTGACATCGTCTGTTGCGGAAGGTCTTCGTGGGCATCATAAATCACTTTCTTTCCTTTTCTGATAAGTCTTAAACCAACAGGTATCAGCTCAGGGTCATGAAAATGATAAATCTCGCAATCAATATCTTTAAGCGATTTTAAAATGCGCTTAGGGTTTTGATAAAACCTCTTTATCCTTCCGCCATAAAACTTTCCAGCATCAACAACCTTTACTCCGTAGATTTCACTGTTTCCTAACCCATCGGCTACCAGCAATGTTACATTGAACCCCACTGTTTGAAGGGAACAAGCTTCCTTCAGAAAAATTCTCACATCATTCCTTGTGTGTACAGAGGTAATATGACATATTTTGTACTGCATTATTTGTTAGTTAACTTCCTTAGGGCGTTTCTAATATTAATTCCAACGCTAAAAAGTTGTTCATTATTCGGGTAATCTTTATACGTCTTATTTTTTCCATTGGAAATAATGTTCTTTAACTCCTCAGGTGTTATGTCAAGTTTCTTGGCAATATATTGTATATCATCTTCGAGTTCCTGCGGACTGTAAATTTCCTTTTTCATTTCTTTCAGGGCTTGCTCACGTGTCATAAAACCCGAAACTATAAGGCTGGAAAGATGCGACCGGCGTTTATCATAACCGAATTTCGCTGGAAGAAAATGTGCCTGAAAAAATTTTGTAAATCTTGACTCATGATGCTTACCGCCATAATAACGCCACCCTAATTCATCACTCATAATTTTTATGGCTTTTTCTTTATCATAAGGCAGATAATTCAGCATTTTCAACACCCTCATTTTCTTAATAAAGGTAAAATAAACATATCTCTGAAAAAAAGTAACATGGGGGTATGTTTTCATTTTTTTATTTCCGAAAGCTTTATATATTCCTTTTATCTGGCGATAGTCCAGCGCATTATAACCCCATGATACGGGCAGTATGGATTCTGTTGCAAAATTACTCCCGTTCAGGACATAACTCACATTATTTTTTACAGCAAATTTATAAAGTGCAGCAAATATGGCATGGTCCTGGGGGATATCCTGATTCGCCACATTTGACCTAAAAAATGCCAGCTGAAGGTCTTTCATCTCTTCCCAGTTCACTACATAGGTGTGAAGTTCCAGATTAAGGTACTTAACAATGTTTTCAATATTTTTTACTGCCAGTTCTGAGTTCCATCCGCAATCCACGTGCACCACAAGGGGTTTCAATCCATATTGAACAGCCTTATATGCAAGAAAGGAACTGTCAACGCCACCACTGAGCCCAATAATGCAATCATAATCATTCCCTTTGCGCTGTATTTTAATTTTATCAACAATTGCTTTAAGCTTTTTTTCACCTTCTTCGTTCGGAAACCAAAGGGTGCTTTTTTCCGCCAGCGCCCTGGTACAGTGATTACAATAACCATTTTCATCAAAAGTAATGTCCGGATCTGACGTATCCATGATACATCTTGAACAAATCTGATATGCCCTCTGCATATTTTATATTATTAATTATCAAAAATTGATTTAATTTCCTTTATTGCAGGATAAGATATTAATACCGCCCGTCTTTTTCCATGAAAAACAAAAAAACTTCCTGCTGCTACAGCAGAAGCACCTCCATCATTCACAGTCTGTTTCATGTGTTCTACACTTCCCGCACCGCCTAATGCAATCAGTGGGATAGAAATACTTCCTGAAATCCTTTGAATTAGTTGTATGTCGTAACCCTGCATTGTGCCATCCATATCAATTGAGTTAACCAACAATTCCCCTGCGCCCATTTGCTCGGCAAGTCGGGCAAACTCCACAGGGTCTTTTCCCGTATTATCCTTCCCTCCATTGATATAAATACTGTATTTACCAAAAATATTCTTTTTAACATCTATCGAAACCACTATTGTAGAGCTTCCAAAAATATCAGCGGTTTTTTTAATAAACGAGGGTTCTTTTACAGCATATGAATTTATTGAAATCTTTTCTACACCACACTTGATTATCTCGCGAATATGTTCAATGCTATTGATCCCCCCCCCGAAACATAAAGGCATAAAACATTCGCTTGCAATATTTTTAATGAGTTCAAAAGGAGGATTCTCATTTTTCCGGCTGGCGTCAATATCCAGAAAAATCAATTCATCCACTTCCTTTTCGTTGAAAATCCTTACAGCATTGATAGGGTCGCCGACATAGGTGGACTCTTTAAATTTCACTGTTTTGACAAGGCCTTTGTCTCTCAGTAACAATACTGGTATCACTCTGCTGATAATCATTATCGTTTTGTGCTGATTATGCCTGTTTTCATTTTTTTAAAGGTTCGCAAAATTACGTAAAAGTCTCATACCATATTTATGACTTTTTTCAGGATGAAACTGAGTGCCAAAAATGTTTTCTTTTTCAAGCGACGAACAAAATTCAATACCATGGCTCGTCGTGGCCAGAATGTCGCTGTTGTCAACAGGCTCAATATAGTATGAATGTACAAAATAGAATTTGGGGGTTTCATACATTTCCTTAAATAATATACTCTCCTTTTGCTGATTAACATAATTCCATCCCATATGCGGCACTTTTAAATTAGAGTCTTCGGGGAATCTGAATCTTTTAGTTCTGCCTTTAATCCACGAAAAACCCTGTTCAATGCCTTCTTCGCTTGATGTGGTCAGCAGTTGCATACCAAGACATATTCCAAGCACCGGTACTTTCTGTTCAAGAACTTTGAAATTTAAAATATTTATCAGTTCCAGTTCCTGAAGGTTTTTCACTCCTGTATCATATGATCCGACACCGGGGAGTATTAGCTTGGCTGCATCTTCAATTTTCTTTCTATCAGAGCTTATCTCTGCTTTTGCTCCTATTTTACGTAACATATTGAGTATTGAACCCAGATTTCCGACTTTATAATCAACAATAATTATCATAATACCAATTAATAATATTAATGTTATACGCAACCATTAAGTGCCTGACTTAATTATTTTAGGGCCTTTTGCCAGTGAATACGATATGACTAGGTAGATTATATACATTACTGAATAAGAAACTGAATAACACCAGAGGCAAACTTTTACGCTGTTGAAATATATGCCTGCAAAAAACGAAGTCAGCGTTGTCAGAAAAAGACAAACTTGCCAAATCATGTCATAATACTGTTTTTCGGCAATAAAGAACATATAGCTCAAAGGGCTGGCAATAAGACGAAAAAAAAACAAAAGAGCCATGATTCTTGCAAATTCGCCTGCCAGTTCCCATTCTGCGCCAAAAATAATTCTGAAAAGTACGGGAGCAAAAATAAAAGTTATTAGTGTAGGTATAGATGAAGCTACGACAAGAGTTTTAAAAGTTTTTATATAAACACTTTTGCAATTTCCGTATTTTATATAGTCGCTGCTGGCTCTTTGTTTAAATACATCCAGAACTGCCTTGCCGATAAGTGTTACCGGAGCATTCATTATCCTATCCATAAAAAAATAGTTCCCCAGAATGTTCGGCACGAAATATTTCCCCAAAGCTAAGATGGGGACCTGATTTGTAAACACATTAATAAGATCACCCGGCAATGAAAACATCGGGAAGTTTTTATACCTTTTAAATTGTTTAGTAACATTCTTCCATCTGATGTTTTTAATCAGCAAAAAATCATCTTTAAAAGTCCTGAATGCAAGAATAAAAGCTGCACAAACACGCCCGGCAATTTCGCCCAGTATCAGCCCGAGTGATTTCATAAGAGCCGCGCCAAAGCCTATCTGGGCACCTGTCATTAAAGCATACTGCGAAATACGGCTGACGGCAAGAGTTTTGTAATGGGCTTTGCGATTTTGCCAATAATTAAATGAACTGTAAACTCCTATTGTAAAAACTGATAATGGAATAAGAAATAACCACGATGAGTTATCAATTTTTTTATTTGTTATGATTTCCAAAAAACTCATCCCAAAAAAAATCATGCTTAAAAACAGCAAGCAACTTATCAAAAAAGCAATTATCACACTCAATGCAACAATAGCCAGAGAATTGTTTTCATCTTTTGGCAAAATAATGGCGTACTCATAACGCAAAGTTGCGATACTCCCAAAAATAGAAATAATGGACATATACGTTGCAAAAGAAGCGAAATCATCAGGGACAAAAATACGGGAGATAACCGGTGAAAAAAATAATGGAATTAGTTGGGCAATTACTGTGCCTGTCATCAGGGTAAGAACATCCCTGATATAATCAGAGCGCGTTAGGAATGTTTTTATTTTGTTTTGTAAAGATTTAAACATCACAGCAGCTTGACTTTTTGTAATTCTTCATCATAAATTGTATCAAAAATATCAGTATAATAATACCACCATTCATCAGATTGGTAAGTATTCCAGTTGCTGAAAAGCCGTATAAAACGATGAATATAAGTCCAAAAAAACCCGGATTCATTTTTGCCTTTGTAACATAATTTAAAATTATAACAGCTATTAACAGGCTTGCCAGGACTCCGATGCTCCCATAATTCATAAAACCATCTCCAATAATGCCGCTTCCAGCATTATTTGCGGGATTTTTAAGGTATGCCCCCCCTATCACATACGAAGGCTGAATATCGTAAGGGTTATCTACAAAGTCTTTAAAAATACTGTGCGATAAATACATATGGTTGTTGTCGAAAAAGTCGAAATAAAAAATGTCCATCAATGGCGGATCCAAAATAGTCCTTCTGATAAGCATGTCTGCAATAAATGTATGTTCCGAATAAAAAAACAGATACAAACCAGTAATCATTAATAAAACAACTGCTGCCAAAAACATAAAAACTTTCTTGTAATAACTTTTAAATAAATAAAAAAACAAGATTACAAACAATGAAAAAAACAAAGATTTATGTGCCCCAGAGATCATAAATATAAATAACAGAGCAACGATATTGATTGCAACAAGAGCGACATTTTTTCTGATTAACCCATATATAAGCAACACCGGAATAATAACTTTGCACAACCAGAACACTGAATACCCGGAAAGAATATTATCAACAGCCCTTGCTTTCATACGACTTTCATAAATGTTTTCCATGAACAGGAGATTATAATCAAGGGAAGTTCCAAAAGTGCGTATGATGGGTATCAGTAAAATAAGCAGCAAAATTAATAGTATAACAATGCCTTGTTTTGTACTAATTTTTATTGTTTTCACATTGGTTCGATAAAAAGAAAGAAATAGAAAACCTAAATCAAATACAACAACAGAAATCAAAATCCTGATATCCGCATCCATTTTTGAAAATAAAACCAATGCAGGTATAAGAAACATGAATTTGATAATCGAAGATGTGGCAAATACTATGGGTTTTAATGGTAGCAAAAGCATGACAACAATTAAAAAAACAAATACTACCAGGGAAAGATAAACATTAACAGGAGCACCAACCAATCTGAAACCCATGTATTCATACCTTAAAAAAATAAATTCTTTGTAAACTGCCAGTATAAACAGAAATATTAAGGTTAATAAAATTGCGGTTCCGTATTTATATACCATGTTGGAGGTAAGTTGCATGCAATCTTTATCTTGACAGTATTAATATAATATTTGCAAAAGTATAATTTTTCATATTATTCCATATGACTAAAATATTATGAGATATCTAATGCAGTATGAATTAATTGATTAACATTTCAAGCAAATTGTAGAAGGGTTTTGTAAAGTATTTCAGCTTGTTTTTCGGCTTCTGAAATGTCCATATAGTTAGTTTTCAATTGCATAATGCGCGGCTGAAGATACCCAGCTACAGGACAGAGTTCATTGTCATACCTTTGCCAAACACCCTTATAATGCTGTACTTCTTCTTTGAAAAAAGGCTCATTAAATGCGAGTTGCCATGCTCCATAAAACCCGTTTCCTCCATTTTTAATAAATGCATCCCTGAATTGAAACCACTGCATTTCTGGCACATTGCTCTTGAATACCATTGCATAAGTCCAATAGGTATGCTCTTTTTCTACACTAACAAGTTGAGGATAAATCATATCAGAATTTTTTACAGCATCATCATAAAAGGCTGCTGTTTTTTTACGTAAATCTATCAGTTCATCCATGCGCTGAACCTGGGCTAAAGCCACAGCTGCACATAATTCAGGCATTCTGTAATTAAAACCATAACTAAAATGGCGAAAATACTGAGGTGATTGTTTAAATGTTCCGGAATCTGAAATGTTGCTACCCATTCCCGTATCAAAACCCAAATTATGAAAACGGTGTGCTTTGCCCGCAAGTTCATCGTCATTAGTTGTCAATATGCCGCCTTCTCCCGCTGTGAGTTGTTTGCTGCTTCCAAAACTGTACACAGAAAAATGACCGTAATCGCCTGAAGATTTATCTTTATATTTTGCTTTTACACATTGTGCATTGTCTTCGATGAGAAAAAGGTTATTTTTATTGCATACAGGTATAATTTCATCGTAATCGGATGGCAAACCATACAACGAAACACTAATTACAGCTTTCGTCTTTGGAGTTATTAATTTGCTGACAGAACCAGCATCTATGGTAAAAGTGTCAGGCTTAACATCAGCAAAAACAGGTATTGAGCTATTACATAAAACAGCCATGGCAGGGCTTGACATGCTCAATGCAGGAAGTACCACCTCATCGCCGGGTTCCACCCCGCAAGCAGCCAGAGCCGTATGAATTGCAGAAGTGCAGTTGCTATGGGTAATAGCATGCTTCACTCCTTTTATACTGGCAAATTCCTTTTCAAGCCTCGTGGTAAAAATACTCTTCTTTGACAATGAAAATTCATTGCTAAGAACTTCATCCACATACTTTTTTTCCAATGCCGTTATTCTTTTCATAAAAGTTTCCCGTACTTATGATTGCAAATGTAATAAATTATGATTTTCTTTGAATTCAAAAACAAAAAGATGAAAATCTTCCTTATCGGTTTTATGGGTTCGGGAAAAACTGTTACTGGCCGTCTGCTGGCAGATAAGCTTACATACAATTTTTACGACACGGATGAAATGCTGGAAAAGCAATTCCTTTGCAGCATATATGATTGCTTTGATAAATACGGAGAAGATACTTTTCGCAAAGCTGAACACAAACTGCTGCTTCAACTTATTGCAAGCAACGAAAATGCAGTTATAGCCTGCGGAGGCGGTTTGGCTTGCCACCAAAATAACATGGGGATCATGAACCGTAAAGGAATTACTGTGTATTTAAAATATAGCCAAAATATATTGTACAAACGGATTGAAAACACAAAACATATCCGCCCCCTCCTGACAAAGCAGAGTGATTTAAAAGTTTTTGTCAGTAATTTACTTTCAGAACGCAGTAAATACTACGAAAAAGCAAAATATGTAATTGAAGCAGGAGAAAATGAAACAGTAGATGAAATCGTAAAAAAAATATTGAAACGCATGAAAGGGAATTTTGATGGAGAATAAAACGAAAGCCTTACTGATTGGAGCGAGCGGGCTGACCGGAAGCCACTGCCTGAATTTGCTGCTGGAGGATAATTACTTTCAGGAAGTGGAAATATGGTGCAGGAAACCTACAGGCGTTAAACATAAAAAACTTACTGAAACCATCATAAATTTTGAAAAACTATCCGATATTAATATAAATGCTCAGCTTGTTTTCTGTTGTTTGGGTACTACAATAAAAAAGGCCGGGACTAAAGAAAATTTCTTTAAAACAGACCACGATTATGTTATTGACTTAGCAAAAAATACCCGGCAAAAAGCTGCCGAAAAATTCATTTACATTTCATCAATCGGGGCCAACGCCAAATCGTCTAACTTTTATCTCAAAACCAAAGGACAGGTTGAGAAAGACCTGAAAACGGTTTTTACTGAAGGCTTATTTATTTTACGCCCCTCTATGCTGATGGGAAAAAGAAAAGAATTCCGTTTTGGTGAATCCATCGGTAAAGCTGTGATGTCAGTTTTAAAGTATTTCATGTTGAGGGAGTTGAATAAATACCGCGGCATAAATGCAAAAAATGTCGCTGAAGCAATGTTGATACTTTCAAAAAAAGAAGCTAAAGGAATAAGCATCATGGAATCAGATGAGATAATGAAATTAGTTCATCAAAACAAAGATAAAATATGACAATATGATACCCTGTTAATCAAAACTTGTTATTAACACGATATGAAAAAAATATTTCTTTTATATGTTTCACTGTTCTTGGAAATTACTTTTATAAGCACTCATACTTTCGCATAACATCATGACGACGATAAAATCAATGCAGTAAAACAGAAGCAATGGATTAAGGGAACAGCTAAGAAAATGAAAAAATTTATACCTGACAATACAACAAAAATTATTTTGCCTGAGATTGACGAATATGAAGAATATTTCAGAATTTCGTACCGTCTAAATACAAAAGGGTGTATAAATTTCGGAGATAACTCATGGATTTTCATGGAATCTAATTCAAGCCATATCAATACGTCTTTTGGTGATAATACTCTGGCAATGGATAATCAAAAAATAAATTTTACTAACAAAGGCCATGTATGCGGAGGTATCATATATTTTCAATGTCTGAAAAAAAAGGAAATAAAAAATACGGCTGATTTTTTTACCAATTTCACTAGCGATATTGACTCTGTCAGATGGAAAGCTGTTAAAATAAAATAGTTAAAAAGGCGCTACACACTTATGAAAGATAAACTTCGGCAAAAGATAAGGGGCTTATTCCGCAACCATTTCGGAGAAACACCTGCACAAATTATAACCTTGACGGCTTCTGGCTCAAACAGGCAATACTTCAGGGTATCTTCTTCCAAACATACAGCAATAGCTGCCTTTAACGAAGATACAAGGGAAAACAAAGCTTTTTGTGAATTTACTGCCGCCTTTAAAAAGGCAGGGCTGAATGTGCCTAAAGTGTTGCTGCGAAGTACAGAATATGATTGCTATCTTTTAAAAGATCTGGGAGATGAAACACTCTTTTCATACCTTGAAAAAAATCGCAAGCAAGGCTTTGACGAAACTGTTATTTTTATTTATCAGCAGGTTTTGAAACAATTACTCCGTTTCCAGATTGATGCTGCTGCAACACTTGATTATTCATTATGTTACCCGCGTGCCTCCTTCGACAGGCAATCCATGATGTGGGACATGAATTATTTCAAGTATTATTTTCTGAAACTCGCCAATATCCCTTTTAATGAACAAAAGCTGGAAGACGACTTTAATCTTTTTGCTGATTTCCTGTTACAAGCCCATAATGAATATTTTATGTACCGCGATTTCCAGTCGCGCAACATCATGCTTCATAAAGAGAAGCTATTTTTTATTGATTATCAGGGAGGCAGAAAAGGTGCGCTGCAGTATGATGTTGCTTCGCTGCTTTATGATGCCAAAGCAGATATCCCTCAAAAAGCTAGAGAAAATTTGCTGGATTTTTACATTGAAGAGTTGAAGAAAAAAATTAGTATAGATGAGCAAAAATTCCGTGAATATTTTTACGGATTTGTGCTGATTCGTATCATGCAGGCAATGGGAGCATACGGGTTTCGTGGATATTACGAAAAAAAAGCACATTTTCTCAAAAGCATTCCCTATGCAGTAGAAAACCTGAAATGGCTCATCAATAATAGCGAATTACCTGTCAAACTTCCGGCACTGATGAATGTGTTTACTGGCATCATCGGCTCTGAAAAACTTAATGCATACAAAGCAGGCAAAACAGATGTTCTTACCGTTCAGGTTACAAGCTTCTCATATAAATCCGGGTACCCCGCCGATATCAGCGGTAACGGCGGAGGTTTTGTGTTCGACTGCCGCGCTCTGCCTAACCCCGGAAGGTATGAAGAATTAAAAGAACTTACAGGCAATGACAAAGCTGTGATAACTTATCTGGAACAGAAGCCCGAAATTGAATCCTTCTTTGAATTTACCAGACTTGTAGTATGCCAGTCGGTGGAGAATTATCTCTCGAGGGGCTTTACATCACTTACTGTAAGTTACGGATGCACCGGCGGGCAACACCGTTCGGTTTACTTTGCCGAACGCCTTGCGAAATACCTCAAAGACAACTACCCGCTTGAAGTTGTTTTGAAACACAACGCACAAATCACAGGAACATGAAAGCAATGATATTAGCAGCCGGAATGGGAACACGCCTCGGGAAACTGACCACAGAGAAACCGAAAGCGTTGGTGGAAGTGAACGGCAAACCCATGCTTGTACATGCTTTGGAGTACCTGAAATCATCCGGGATAAAAGAAATAGTCATCAATATACATCATTTTGGCGAACAGATAATAGATTTTTTAAATCAAAAAAATAATTTCGGAATTCATATTACTGTTTCTGATGAACGAAACGAACTGCTTGACACCGGCGGCGGGCTTATGAAAGCTTCATGGTTCTTCGATGACGGGAACCCTTTTCTTGTGTATAATGTGGATATCCTTACCAAAACCGATATCACCAAGCTACTGCAACATCATAAGAAAAATAAAGCATTGGCCACACTGGTTGTAAAAAAACGGGAGACCTCCCGCTTTTTTCTGGTTGATGATAAAAACTTACTTTGCGGTTGGGTTAATAAAAGAACGGATGAAAAAATAATTACAAGGAAATCCAAATCATTTGCTGAAGTGGCATTCAGTGGCATACAGATAATAGACCCTGCCATATTTCAACTCTGTAAAAAAAATGGTAGGTTCTCCCTGCCACAAATGTACCTTGAACTGGCTTCGCATTTTAAGATTGTTGTATATTATGATGAGGCACTTTGGTATGATCTGGGAAAGCCTGAAAACATTGCTAAAGCGGAAAATAAGTTTTTTATTATTTAATAGCACAACAGGATATATTAATATTTATGCTATCTTTACATTAAAATCAAATTATTTTTTATTATGAGCGAAGAAATCAACAAAGAAAATTCCGAAAAAAAAGAAGAAGGTTTCTGGGATAAGCTTAAAGACAAAGCAGAAGATGCCTGGGAGGACGTAAAAGAAGGCGCTGAAAAAATAAGTGAAAAAGCGGAAGTTATTTTTGACAAAGCCGAAGATAAAGCTGAGGAATTATGGGATAAAACTAAGGATAAAACGGCCGACCTTCTTGATAAAACCAAAGATAAAATTGAAGGCGCGTCAGATAAGTTAAAAGGCAAAAAAAACAAACCCGAACCTCCCAAACCGGCCAGCGAAGCGGGAAAGCCACATGGAACCTAAAAATTAAGTATTCAAACTACTTCTGTTAGTATGGCCTCGCTAAATAATCGAACACTATAATTATAATGTGATTAAAACATTACAGGGGCGTTAGCTCAGCTGGAAGAGCGCCAGGTTCGCAATCTGGAGATCACGGGTTCGATCCCCGTACGCTCCACGAAGTGGAGAAGACACAGGCAACGCAAGCTGCCGTTTTTTATTAAAAAACAAAAAAAATAATTTTCCTTTTTAGAGATATGACAACGCAACTCACTTATCCTGTTTCAAAAATTATTCCCCATGTCATAAAACAAAACTTGAATTTTAGATTATTAAAATCTCAAACAATTTAGGAATATAATGAACCAACGACAAGTGCGAAAGGATGCGGGCAGAATCTGCCTGTCCCGCACACAAAGTGTCGGGGGGTAACCCAGACATAGGAAATCTTACATTTTAAACTTTATAAAATGTTAGATTTTTTTAGTCGATTCGTCATTACAATATTCTGGTTTACTTATGCTTATATGATTAATTTTCTAATAACATTCATTAGAAATAAATTTTAAATGACGAATTTGTGTTCAACAAAGCAAGATATTTCGTATCCGAAGGCCTGAAATTATCACAATCCAGAAAAGGATTAATAAAACTATAACCTCCAACACGTATTTCCATGAAACTATGATTTTCTTTTAATAACTCAAAACATACATGAAAATCGTCCCTGCCCAAAACCAACAATAATCCCTATCAAAATAAAAAAAATTTGATTTTTTTGTTATTCAATTTCTTTTGATTTTGTTTTTGTAGTGTTTTATTTTTTTCAGGTAATTTATTTTTTATAATTTTTTTTAAAATTTTACTTATTAAAATTAAATCTTTTAAGTAATTTAAATTTCTTTTGTTAATTTGCACCCATAAGTTGAACTAAATATCGATTATTATGACTATAATTAAAAACATTTTAACCATTAACCCTGGCTCAACATCAACTAAAATAGCTGTTTATGCCTCAAGCACTCAGTTATTTCTGAAAAACATTAAACATGCTACTGAAGAACTTGAAAAATTTGAAAAAATTTCGGACCAGTACGAATATAGAAAAAATATCATCGTAAAGGAGCTTAAGTTAGCCAAAATAGATTTGCAGTCTATCCATATTATTGTCGGGCGCGGAGGACTTGTAAAGCCGATTCCATCAGGAATTTACGAAGTTAATGAAACCATGAAAAATGATTTAATGGCAGGAGGTTCCCGACAACATGCCAGCAACCTGGGAGGGCTTATCGCTGATGACCTTGCCAAGATGATACCCGGTGCAAAGGCATACATCTCAGACCCTGTTGTTGTTGACGAATTAGATGACGTAGCACGTATTAGCGGACATCCTGAATTTAAAAGGATATCCATTTTTCACGCATTAAACCAAAAAGCTATTGGAAGAATGTATGCAAAAGATACAGGAATGAAATACAAAGACCTTAACCTAATTGTGGTTCATATGGGTGGTGGTATCAGCGTTGGCGCCCATAAAAAAGGCCGTGTGGTTGATGTAAACCAGGCCTTAGACGGAGAAGGCCCTTTTTCACCGGAACGTAGCGGAACCTTACCGGCAGGAGACCTAGTGAGGCTTTGTTTTAGCGGAAAATATTCTCAACCGGAAATATTGAAAATGATAACCGGCAAAGGCGGCTTTGTCGCATACCTTGGAACAAATAACGCTTATGATGTTGAGCAGCGTGTGAACGCTGGCGACCAGCAAGCCAAAGAGATACAGGAAGCTATGGCTTACCAGATTGCCAAAGAAATAGGTAGTATGGCTGTAGCACTAAACTGTGATATTGACGCTATTCTTCTGACAGGAGGCGTTGCATACAACAAAGATATAGTAGATTATATCACACAAAAAGTTAAAAAAATTGCTCCTGTTGCTGCCTATCCCGGAGAAGATGAGATGCACGCCCTGGCCATGAACGGCCTGATGCTTTCGAATGGCGATATTACCGCCATGGAATATAAATGATCATAACGACTAATCATTTTTAATAACTCTGTTGGAGAAAATCGAAAAGCCGGGCTAACAGTCCGGTTATTTTTATTGAAAAATAGTAACTTTACAAACAATTCCTTTATTTTTGATGTATGAAACAATATCATGAACTCTTAGATAAAGTATTAAAAACGGGAGTCTCCAAAGCCGACAGGACGGGCACAGGAACTTTAAGCATTTTCGGGTACCAGATGCGCTTTGATTTAGAAGAAGGCTTCCCTGTGCTTACTACAAAAAAACTGCACCTGCGTTCGATAATTCATGAACTGCTCTGGTTTTTAAAAGGCGACACCAACATTGAATATCTCCACGAAAATAAAGTTACTATCTGGGATGAGTGGGCGGATGAAAACGGCGACTTAGGCCCGGTTTACGGTAAACAATGGCGTTCGTGGCAGAATGCAGAAGGAAAAACCATTGACCAGATTTCCGAACTGATACACATGATAAAAACCAACCCCAATTCGCGCCGCTTGATTGTCAACGCGTGGAATGTGGGGGATTTGGAGAAAATGGCGCTCCCCCCCTGCCATATTTTGTTTCAGTTTTATGTTGCGGGAGGCAAACTCTCCTGCCAGCTTTACCAGCGAAGCGCAGATATTTTTCTGGGCGTCCCTTTTAACATTGCTTCCTACGCTTTATTTACCATGATGATAGCTCAGGCCTGCGGGCTGAAAGCAAAAGAATTTATTCATACCCTGGGAGACGCACACCTTTACAACAATCACCTGGAACAGGCACGGCTTCAGCTTACCCGCGACATCCGCAAATTACCTGTGATGAAAATTAATACGGAAGTAAATGATATTTTTAAATTCAGGTATGAGGATTTTGAACTGCAGGACTACGACCCTCACCCGCATATAAAAGCGGATGTAGCTGTTTAAGTGAACACATTTTTTACCACATAGGCACATAGGACACATAGAAACACAAAGAAAAAAAATGCAAGGAAAGAAACAAATATCCATTATTGTTGCAATCGACGATAATTACGGCATTGGTAAAGATAACAAACTGCTCTGCCACCTGACAAACGACCTGAAAAGATTTAAGCAGATCACATCAGGCAGTACGGTAGTGATGGGTAAAAACACATATTTCTCATTACCAAAGAGGCCTCTGCCAAATCGGAAAAACATAGTCATTTCTGATGATACCAACGACCATTTTGAAGGCTGTACCACTGTGTATTCTATTGATGAAGCTATAGAAAAAATGGATACTGACAAGGAAAATTTCATTATGGGAGGCGCAAGTATTTACAGGCAATTTTTCCCATTTGCTGATAAATTATACATAACAAAGATTCACGCTGCATTTGATGCTGACACTTTTTTCCCTAAAATATCACAAGATGAATGGGCGCTGATTGATGGAAGCGAAACATACACAGACCCTAATAACAATCGGAATTACAGTTATCTTATCTTCCACAGAAAATGAAAAAACTTTTTATTGTTTTTTTAATATTCTCAGCATTGTGCTCTTGCAAAAAAAAAGGTATGGAAGACCAGTTTGACATGAATCACGTAAACAGTTTTATTCATATTGAAAACTGTTCAAATGATATTTTTAAAACATTTTTATTTGCTTTGCAAAGCATGCAGGACAGTCTATTTCATCCCGGCGACAGTAATAATTTGCGCTTAAACGAAAACTGCCTTGAGGTTTCTTTGCAGCCCTTTGACACGAACACGTGGCCTAAAACATTAACTATCCATTTTTTCGAGAGTTTCTACCAGTGTAACGACGGTATTACCAAACATGGAACCCTTTCGGTGCTGGTGCCTGCTCCCTTGTTCCAACTTAACACAAAATATATCATTTCTTTCAGTAACTTTTACAGCAGCTGGGGGCCTGTTGACGGGACGAAAACCATCACAATCAGCATAGTAAGCAACAATAATATCAGCTTTAATGATACCACAACATTTTATATTGCTGACACACCCGGCACCATGCAATGGCTTTCATCGCGCAATATTTCATGGGTAATGGGTGTTGATACCAAAAACAATATTTACGATGATTTGTTCATATACACCGGAAAGGGAGAATATACCGCACTTGATGGAGACCATACGGCAGATATGGTTGAATTTAACGCTAATGTCATCAGTGCTTTACAATTCACAAATTGGTGTTACTGGATAGGTAGCGGAAAAGCAGAGGTTATGCCTGAAAAACTTTCTGCCAGAACAATAACATTCTTAGATAGTTGCACAAACCGGGTGAAGGTTACCCTGGATAATGTGGATGAGTATGTAAACTTTTAGGTCTTCTGCTTTTTCTTCTTAGCAGCCGGAAACAGCACATTATTCAGGATAAGCCTGTAGCCGGGAGAACTTGTATAAAGATTTAATTCTGTAGGAGGGTCATAAACGAAGTGCTGATAATCTTCAGGGTCATGGCCTCCGAGAAAAGTCCACATGCCTTTGCCATAATCACCATGTAAGTATTTTACTTCTTCAAGCGATTTGTTTTCTCCCATAATCAGCACACTGGGTTTGACATATTTTTTGCTGAAAGCTGTGCTTTGCCCCATAAAAGCCCTTATGATTTTTTCGTGGTTCTGGCAAAGCATGGTCGGCACAGGGTCCCATTTGGCAGAAAATTCAAACAAAGTGAAAAAATCGTTCTGAGATAATACTTTTCTGGTCAGGGAAACATCAATATTTGAAATTTCATATTGATAAGGGTTTGTAACTATGGTAAAATCGGTAAAAGCAAAACATCTGGAGTAATCAAGCTTCTGCTGTGCTTTCGTGTCAATAGGGTCCCCATCGAACATCACGTCGCAAATATCAACGCCTTCTGCGGCCAACGCAATATCGTAACTGTCGGGCGCCGAACACATTGAAAATAAGTAGCCTCCACCGGCTACAAAATCACGTATCTTTTTTGCCACCGCCAGCTTAAGTTGTGAAACTTTTGTGTAGCCGAGTTTTTTGGCGGTTTCTTCCTGCAGGCGTTGGTCTTCCCTGTACCAGGAGGCATTTTTGTAATTCGCCCAGAATTTCCCGTACTGCCCTGTGAAATCTTCATGATGCATGTGCAGCCAGTCATATACAGGTAAAACGCCCTGAAGGACTTCTTCATCGTAAACCACCTCATAAGGTATTTCCGAATAAGTAAGCGCCAAAGTAACTGCGTCATCCCAGGGCAGCTTGTTTTTGGGTGAATAAACGGCAATTTTTGGGGCTTTGACAAGTTTTACTTCATCCATATTTACTTCCGGGTCAGCAATTTCCATAAGAATCACCGAGGCCTGCACATCAGAAATCACCTCAAAAGAAACTCCACGAAGGTTACATTCCTTCTGAAAAGCATCAATATATTTTGTCATAAAACTACCACCGCGATAATTCAGCAGCCAGCTTACCTCAACTTCTTTCTGTACAATCCAATAAGCTATGCCATAAGCCTTCAGATGGTTTGTCTGCGACTCATCCATTGGGATAAGAATATAAGCACCGAAAGCCGGTTTAAGGGAAATGGCTATAATGCAAATAATTAAAAACTTTATGAATCTCATCCTGTGAAACTAAAACTTATTTTGTATAACGAATTTGACTTACAAGTATTATGCAATAGAGGGTTGAATTCTATATGAAATTTTAAAAAATTTTCAAAATTCTTTAAAACGGGGTTTCTTCATTATCGTTATCAACAGCTTTTTTTTCCGTTTTTTTATTCATCTTCGATTGTACGATTTTTGTGGTGCCGGGGTAAAAGTTTTCATTAGCAGGAATATCAACATCGTCATATCCTGTATGGCCTTCAAAATCTGAAAACTTCCCTATTTCACGCTTAAAGCGTAATTTTACTTCTCCAGGCTGCCCGTTGCGGTGTTTGGCAAGTATGATTTCCGCCAGGCCTCGTGTCGGAGTTTGCTCCGAATCATCAAAAATGTCAATTTTGTAATATTCGGGGCGGTAAATAAACATGACAAGGTCGGCATCCTGCTCAATGGCGCCCGATTCACGAAGGTCAGACAATATAGGCCTTTTGGAACCTGGACGTTTTTCTACTTCACGGCTGAGCTGCGACAATGCAATAATCGGGATGTTCAGTTCTTTGGCCAGCCCTTTCAAAGCCCTTGAGATGCTGCTTATTTCCTGTTCACGCATGCCTCCCCGGGTTTCTATGCTTGCCGACATCAGTTGCAGGTAGTCAACAATAATTAACTGAACATTATGCTGGGCAACCAGCCTGCGAGATTTAGCTCTTAACTCAAATACAGATAAGGCAGGGGTATCGTCAATAAATATCTGTGCATTTTCAAGCTTCTTAATGCGGTAATTCAATTGTTCCCATTCATGGTCTTCAAGATTTCCACGCCTCAGACGATCTGACGGGAGTTCTGTTTCCAGCGAAATCAGTCGCATCACCAACTGTATGGCCGACATTTCAAGCGAGAAAAAAGCTACTGGTTTTTCCCAGTCAATGGAAGCATTGCGCGCCAGGCTGAGCACAAAAGCCGTTTTACCCATGGAGGGGCGACCTGCAAGAATTATCAGGTCCGACTTTTGCCAACCTGCAGTGAGCTTGTCCAATTCATAAAAACCTGATGGGACACCTAAGGTAGAAACACTATTTTTTTCGCTGGCCTCTTTGGCAGTTTCAATTTCCTTGATAGCTTCTTTCAGAATAGAATGCATGTCGGAATATTTTCTGCGAAGATGGGTGTCGCTTACATTGAACAAATTTCTTTCGGCCTTGTCGAGCAACTCAAAAACATCTGTAGTGTCTTCAAAGGCATCGGAGCTTATTTCGGATGAAATACGTATTAATTCTCTTTGAATAAACTTTTGAAGCAAAATTCTGGAGTGGTATTCGATATTTGCTGAAGAAGCCACGCTGGAGGTAAGCTGAGCAACATAATAAGGTCCTCCGGCAACCTCAAGCAAACCTATAGTTTTAAGTTCATTGGTTACGGTAAGTATATCTACCGGTTGCGATTTGTTAAACAAATTATAAATGGCTTCAAAAATAAATTTATGAGAGTCTTTATAAAACACTTCCGGTTTTAGGATTTCTATCACATTCGCCAGGGCATCTTTTTCAAGCATCATAGCCCCAAGAACCACTTCCTCAAGCTCCACAGCCTGAGGAGGAATCTTACCATATTGCAAAAAAGATTGCTCAGAAATAACAGGTGCAACAGGTTTTTTCTTTTTTTCTACCATATTAAAAAATTACTTTCCAAAAATAAGCTAATAAGAGCCTTGATGGTTAAGATTTGTTAGAAAAATTTATTAACATAAGTTTTTTTGGTAAAAATTTTTGAAGTGACTGAAGAAAAATGATTCATCAATCAACAAATACAGGGGCAGAGCCCCAAGATATTTTTAAATCTAAAAACTACTCTGAAATTAATAGTGCAAAGCACCGTAACATAACATGTATTATATAATAAAACACCTGCACACTACCCAATGATTTAACGCAATGATATTGACGTGCTTCGCACCAAAAATTTATCACTTAAACCCGGATAAGTATTTTATAAAAAAAATTCATGGATATAGAAAACTGATTTTATTAACCAACTGCAAGTACAATTATGTCAGCACATCAAAAAAAGATATGCCTCCTCGACACCATCATTGTGAACATGCAACAGGAACTAAACACGAATTACGAAAGCTTCAATGCCAACCAGGCAAAAATGTCAGAATTGGTAAAAGAAACCAAAACCAAAGAGCTGCAGGATTTGCAGGGCAGGATACGCAGTTTTCAGACATCTGCCAGGAAGACCTTTAAAAAAATATTCAGAACTGTTGCAGCCAATCATTGACAAAGCTAGAAGCGCCATTGAAAAAGTGGCAAAAGACAATGGCTATAGCCTGATTCTTTATTCCAGAGAAGGAATATTGCTCTATGCTACCCCTTCTGAAGATATTTTACCGCTGGAAAAAAAAGAATTGGGAATCAAATAATCTTATCTTTTTACATACTTTTTTTTCTTTATCTGAGTTTTATAATTTGATTTCTATACCTATAATGTATTACCAATAATGAAACTAACGGCTTGTATTCTCTTATGGTCTCTCTGCGCTATCAATCTTTGTTGGGGGCAAGCCGTCAGTATTAACATTAAAGACAATAAAAAAAAACCGCTTCCAGGCGTTTCGGTAAAACTTACCAAAGTGGAGGATTCGGTTGCCATGCTTGGAGCTACTGATAATAAAGGCATTGCCCGGTTTGAAAATATCCAAAATGGCTTGTATGTTGTTAAGTTGAGCTACATCGGATTTGAGACACTCGAAAAATCCATAACCATAAAATCCGAGGCACGCACTTTCAGCTTTCAGTTGAAAGAAGGGGCAATAACCCTCGGAGAAGTTTCGGTAGCAGCTCAAAAACCTCTTATCCGCCAGGAAGACGATAAGATGATTGTGGACCCGCTGCCGCTGATAAATACAAGCACCAACACTCTGGAAGTACTTGAAAAAACTCCCGGCATTTACGTTGACCAAGACGGAGGCGTTTACCTGACCGGCACCTCCCCTGCCACAATTTTCATCAACGGCAGGGAACAAAAAATGAGTAATCAGGATATCGCATCCCTTTTGCGAAACCTTCCTCCCGGTAGTGTAGATAAAATTGAAGTGCTCCGCACACCTTCCACAAAATACGACGCATCAAGCTCAGGAGGCATAATAAATATCGTCCTGAAAAAAGGAGTGAAAATCGGACAGTTTGGAACGGTGAATGCAGGAATGAACCAGGGTTTTTATGGGAATCAGTTTGCAGGGTTTAATTATAATTACAGCGGTTTAAAAACAACGGCATATATAAATCTGAATTACACCCATCGCGAAAGAATGGAGCAGCTTAATAATTTTCGCCTGCTGGCATCCGACACACTTCTTTCGCAGTCGGGGCGCTCAAGGTATAATACTCATAACGCATACCTCGGTTATGGGGTGAGTTACGATATCAACGAAAAAACAAGTTTCAGCTACGACGGCAGAATAAATGGCGGGGTGCCGTATTCCTGCACAAACAACTCCAATGTCATTAATACAAGCAGTGAATTGCTGCTGGCGGAAAATGACAATAAAATTGATAACCACTCAAAAAACCTTAACATTCAACAAGATTTTGGATTGTTGTGGAAGTTAGACACTTCCGGCTCCAACCTCGATACCAAATTAACATATAGCTTCAACAACAACAGCAATGTTCAGGATTATATATCAAATTACTCCCTGCCTGTATATGCTGAAATTCTTGGGAAAGGCAATAACCTGCAGCAAAGGCATTTTATTATTTTTCAGTCAGACCTCACCTGGCAGTTTCCCTATAAAATAAAAATGGAGGCAGGCATCAAAAGTTCCTACCAGAACTACGACAGCGATGCCGATTATCTTATAAACACCGGGGGCACTTACGAACAGGATTCACGAAGAACCAACGCCTTCCTGTACCAGGAAAATATCAATGCTGCCTATATTCAGGCATCAAAAACATTCGGAAAATACTTCACCGTGAAAACTGGTGTCCGCATGGAACACACCTTTATGAAAGGCAGGCAAAGCATCCCCTCCGATACAAGTTTCTTAATCAACAGGGTCGACTGGTTCCCGTATATTTATATCAGCCGGCGCATCGTAAAAGTTCTTGGCATTGAATTGAAAGGCTATCTGATTTACCGCCGTACCATCAGCCGGCCGGATTATCAGAACCTGAACCCTTATGTTAAATATGTGGATGAATTTCTTTACGAAACAGGGAACCCTTCCCTCAAGCCACAGTTCACCGACAATTATGAAGTCAACATCAGCTTCCAGGAATTTCCTGTGCTAGCTTTCGGACAGAACTTCACCAAAGATATTTTTTCCGGCGTGGTTTACCAGGATGAAAACCAGCAGGCCATATCCGTAAGGACTTTTGACAACCTGGGAAAAAGCACTGAAACCTATTTCAGGCTGATGGTGGGAATACCGCCGGGGAAAAAATATTTCTTTGCGCTTGGCGCACAGTATAATTACAACAAATACAATGGAATATATGATAACCAGCAGATTGATTACAGCAGGGACAGCTGGAGGCTCTTCACTTTTCATTCACTCACTTTGTTCAAATATACCAAAATCACTTTAAGCGGTTTTATGATGGTACACGGGCAGATGAATTTTTACGAGTTAAAGAATTTCGGGCAATTAAACATTGGGCTCAGTCAGTCATTTCTTAACGGCAAACTCACCCTGTCGCTTAGCGCCAGAGATGTGCTTAAAACCGTGAAAACCAAGTTTGAACTTAACCAGGGTTCGATACATATATACGGTGACAGGTACACCGACAGCCAGCGCTTTGGGATAAACATCAGGTATAATTTCGGTATAAAGAAAAAGGAAGTAAGAAAAGGCTTTATGCAATTTGAGGAAGAGGAATAGTTATTTAGTATTGGTTGCTGCTAAAAAATTGAATGCTGCAAACAAAAATTAACCTAAAAAATTTACATATACCCGGAACGAAAGCCCATGCAAATTATACAAAGCTGCTCGCCGCGATAAATTCGCATTTCCTTTCGAAATAACCAAAATGGATGAGCCTGTAGCAATCACTCGTATGTCAGTATAATCATCATATATTTGTTTCATTGTTTAGGCAACATACCAGACGACACTTTTATAATTCGGCTTCACTGCGGGTAAAAAGCGCTATCTTCTGCACAAATTATATTGATGGAGTAATGGTAAAATAGCCTGTGATATTAATATCTTCAAACCTTTGATAAAACAAAAAAACCGGTGATTTCTCCCCGGTTTTTCCCAACTTAATTATGAAAAATTACGCGGTCAGTACCAATTCTTTCTGTTCAATAAGTTTGCGGAGGTTGATAAGCGCATAGCGCATCCTTCCCAGGGCCGTATTGATGCTGACATTGGTTGATTCGGCAATGTCCTTAAAACTCATATCGTAATAATGCCGCATTATCAGTACTTCTTTCTGCTCTTCGGGCAAATATTCTATAAGAGAACGGACATCGTTATGAATCTGGTCGTGGACCATTTTATCCTCGATGGAATTGTCGAGAATGCGCACAGTATCGAAAACATCGTAGGTTTCGCTGTTTTCAATGATGGGAATCCTTTTTGATTTGCGAAAGTGGTCAATAATAAGGTTGTGTGCAATACGCATCACCCATTGAAGAAACTTGCCTTCTTCTTTGTATGCACCGGTACGTATTGTATTAATCACTTTCACAAAAGTGTCCTGAAAAATATCTTCCGACAAATGAACATCCTTAACAACCATCAGGATGTAAGAATAGATTCTTTTCTTGTGTCGGTTTATCAGGACTTCAAGGCTGGCGTGATTACCGGATAAATAACTATCAATTAACGCCTGGTCGTTGGTTAATTGCAGTGTCATATTACCTCCCGTTTTATATAATAAAATCAGGGTAATTTTTTATCCGATATGAAGTCCTCCAAATTTAAGTTATACGATAATTATTTAACGATGTATTTGAAAAAAATATTGTGAAAACATCAAATAACATTGCAAAGATATAACATTTTTTTACGAACTCCAAGCTTTATTTTCTTAATTTTGAAAAAATTTAGATTTTTTAACTTTTTTGCTTTTTATAACTAATGGAAATTACTAATAATGAACACATTGAGACCAAAGGCCACATACTAATAAAAAACGCCCGTGTTCATAACCTCAAAAACTTCAGCATTACATTACCGCGAAACAAATTAATTGTCATTACAGGCTTGTCAGGTTCCGGGAAATCTTCCCTTGCTTTTGACACTTTATATGCTGAAGGCCAGCGCCGTTATGTCGAAAGCTTAAGTTCCTATGCCCGGCAGTTCCTTGGCAGGATGCCCAAACCGGAAGTGGATTTTATCAAAGGGCTACCGCCCGCCATAGCCATTGAACAAAAAGTCAAGACTCACAACCCCCGTTCTACAGTGGGCACCAGTACAGAAATATACGACTACCTGAAACTGCTTTTTGCAAGAATAGGAAAAACCATCTCACCTGTATCCGGCAGGGAAGTGAAAAAGCATAATGTTACAGATGTGGTGGATTATATCATTTCACAACCACAAGAAAGCCATATTTATATTGAATGCCCACTGGTATTAAATAACGGCCGCACCCTGCAGGAACACATACAGGTACTACTCCAGCAAGGCTACCGCCGAATCAGAATAGATAAGGAAGTATTGACTATTCATGATATTGACTTATCCGTACAAAAAATTAAAGCAAAAGAAAAAATCAATCTTATCGTTGACAGAATCATTAACAATACCGAAACTGCTGTGGGCCGCGAACGAATAGCCGACTCCGTACAAACAGCATTTTTTGAAGGCAAAGGCAGTTGTGTCATAATAACTGAGACAAACGGCAAAAGCACTTCAAGGGTTTTCTCTGAAAGGTTTGAAATGGACAACATGACTTTTGAAGACCCTTCCGTGAACTTATTTACTTTCAACAACCCTTATGGCGCCTGCAAAGTTTGTGAAGGCTTCGGCAGTGTTATAGGAATAGATGAAGATCTGGTGATACCCAACAAAAACCTTTCTGTTTACGAAGATGCTGTAGCCTGCTGGAAAGGCGAGAAAATGAGCGAATGGAAAGAAGAACTTATAAAAAAAGCTTACATATTTGATTTTCCTATCCACAAACCATATATGGAGCTTTCCGAAGCGCAAAAAAAACTCTTATGGGAAGGCAACAGCTATTTTGGCGGCATTAACGAGTTTTTCAAATACGTGGAAACACAAACCTACAAAATCCAATACCGTGTGATGCAGGCCAGGTACCGGGGAAAAACCATCTGCCCCGACTGTAAAGGCACCAGGCTGAGAAAAGATGCTTCCTATGTTATGGTAGGTGGAAAATCTATTATTGACGCTGTGTTGATGCCTGTGGAAGAACTTCTGAATTTCATGAAGAACCTCAGATTGAATGAGTACGAAAAAACTGTTTCCCGGCGCATCCTGACGGAGCTCATACAACGGCTGATGTTTCTAACAGATGTGGGCCTGGGATACCTGACACTGAACCGCGCTTCGAACACCTTGTCGGGAGGAGAATCGCAACGAATCAATCTGGCCACAGCCCTTGGCAGCAGCCTTGTAGGTTCTTTATACATTCTTGACGAACCCAGCATAGGCTTGCATCCACGCGACACCTCAAGGCTCATCAGCGTGTTGAAACGGCTGAGAAACATCGGGAACACCGTGGTTGTAGTAGAGCATGATGAAGACATCATCAGGGCATCCGACCAGATAGCCGACATAGGCCCTCTGGCAGGCATGCACGGCGGCGAACTCGTATTTCAGGGCACATACGACGAACTGCTGAAGTTTGATGGCTCTCTTACATCAAAATACCTCAGGAAAGCAACATCCATCCCGCTGCCAAAATTCCGTAGACCATGGAAACAATATATTGAAGTATGCGGCGCCCATGAACACAACCTGAAAAACATCTGCGTAAAATTTCCCCTAAATGCATTTACGGTAGTCACCGGTGTAAGCGGCTCAGGAAAAACCACACTGGTCAAAAAGACACTCTTTTCTGCATTAAAAAAAATCTATGGCGGGCATTCTGAACGTAGCGGAAAACACCTGAAAATTGAAGGAAACACAGACCGTGTTGCCAATGTGGAATATGTGGACCAGAACCCTATCGGAAAATCTTCACGCTCCAACCCTGTAACTTATGTGAAAGCTTACGACGATATAAGGGCTTTATATTGCGACCAGCCGCTTTCGAAAGTTAGGGGCTTTAAACCAGGATACTTTTCATTCAACATTCCCGGCGGGCGGTGTGAAGAATGCCAGGGCGACGGCTATGTGACGGTGGAAATGCAGTTTATGGCCGACATTCACCTGAAGTGCGAAAGTTGCGGAGGCAAACGCTTTAAAGACGAGGTGCTCGATATCGTATGGAACGGAAAAAATATTACTGATGTCCTTGACCTAACCATAGAAGAAGCGCTGAAATTTTTCGACAGCCAGGGAAAAAGAAACTCATTGGAAGCACACATAGTAAACAAACTGCAACCTCTTGCCGATGTTGGATTGGGTTATGTCAAACTCGGGCAACCATCAAGCACGCTCAGCGGTGGCGAAGCACAGCGGCTTAAGCTCGCCAGCTTCCTCACCAAAGGCAGTGTGGACAGGGCTACTCTCTTTATTTTTGACGAACCGACAACCGGGCTTCATTTTCATGACATTCACAAACTTTATGAAGCATTCAATGCACTTATTGATAACGGACATACCATCGTTGTGATAGAACACAACATGGAGCTCATCAAATGTGCCGACTGGGTTATTGATTTGGGCCCGGAAGGCGGTGATGCAGGCGGATATGTGGTGTTTGAAGGCAAACCCGAAGACCTTCTGAAAAGTAAAAAATCTTATACGGCAAAATTCCTGAAAGATAAACTCCTTTAAGATTGTTTTTAGAAAGAGCAGTTGGAGCACCACTCATAGTGGTACTCCGACTTACCAACAATTTTAAAAACCGGCAAAAAATGTTACCGGTTTTAAAAATCATAAATATAAAATTTTTTTTATTGTGCATATAATACTATTCAGCAATTTTTGGATACTTGTAAGTTGAGCAATAAGATACTTTGCTGAAGGATAATTCTTCGATTTTATGCACAATTGAAGCCAATAATTGGTTTCGTAGGCTTCTTTTGCCGCGATCTTTAATTTATGAGTAAAATCATCATTACTTTCTGCATTTTGAGCTTCATTAATATTCGCCCAAATGGAAGTGCCTGATTTTAGTAATTGGCGTGCAATTTCATATTTCTTTTTTTATTCAAGAGTTTCGCAATATTCAATAATTCTGAGTGCTAACTCAAAACTCAATTCTAAAATTTCATTTTTCTTTTCTATAATCATAATATCAATACTTCCGTTAATCGTCACATCAGCTAATTATCACATCAATACATCCATTAATTTTTGATGATTTTAAAAACTTTAATTTCCTTACTTTCTTCGGTAACTTTCAGAAAATAAACTGCTACAGGCAGGTGCCCGATAGAAATTTTTGTCTCCGTATCACTAATGCTTTTAAGCTCCAGCAACTTCCCATTAATATCAAACAACTGGCAATTTAATTTTTCCAAGTTATAATTTTCAACTTTCAGCGTCAGATGGTCACTGGCAGGGTTCGGGTAAGCCGTACAAATCAGGTTAATTTCACCAGCTTCTTCAATTTGTGTAATGATGGAAATCTCATACGGTTGCTGTACACCCTGAGCTACGGAGCCATTAGCTCCGCTATTTGTGGTATATACAATCTGCCCTATGGTGTAACTCGCAGAACCTCCCGCTCCGCTGGCATTACCGCCGGCACTTACCGTATTATTCTGGGCACAAAGCTCTGTAAAGCCGAATAATAAAGCAATACAAATGAATGTAATTTTTTTTCTTATTTTCATAAAATTGAGTTAATAAAATACCGTTAATAAATTTTGCATAAATATATTAAATATTTCAGCTAATTGCAATAAAAATTTCAAATTAAATATGACCAGCAAAAATGTTTAGTAAAGGCGAAATGGTGAGGAAAAAACTATTCTGCGTAAAGGTCATACACATCAGCACGGGTAATTTTCACAGTATAGAAACTACCGGCCTTCATTTGTGCTTTGGCAAGAGGTATCAAAACTTCGTTGTCAATCTCCGGCGAATCATATTCAGTACGGCCTACAAAGAAATCACCTTCCCGCCTGTCGATGATGACTTTCAGAGTCTTGCCCACAAGCTTTTTATTATGCGCCAACGATATTTCCTGCTGCAACGACATCAAATCTTCCATACGCTGCTTTTTTACTTTCGAAGATATACTTCCTTCGAACTGCGCAGCTTCAGTGCCGTCTTCAGGCGAATATGCAAAAACGCCCAAACGTTCAAACTGCTGCTCCCTGATAAAATCATTAAGCTCTGTAAACTGTGCCCTGGTTTCAGCAGGGTAACCCACTATAAAAGCTGTACGTAAAGCTACACCCGGAACTTTATTACGAATTTTTTTTAATAGTCCAATAGTACCTTTTTTGTCAATACCCCTGCGCATGGATAACAAGATTTCATCATTTGCATGCTGCAAAGGAATGTCAATGTATTTGCAGATATTGTTACGGCTTTGCATCACATCAAGCACATCTTCGGGAAATCCTGCAGGAAACGCATAATGCAACCTTATCCATTCAAATTGATTTATATCCGAAAGTTTCTCCAACAGCTTTGCCAGGCTTCTTTTTTTATATATATCCAGGCCGTAATACGTGATATCCTGGGCAATGATAATAAGCTCTTTTACATTTTTTTCTGCCAGCATTTCTGCTTCTTCAAGAATTCTTTCCATGGGGTAAGAAATATTCGCTCCGCGTATAGATGGAATGGCACAAAACGAACATTTGCGGTCGCAGCCTTCTGAAATTTTCAGGTAAGCATAATGAGGCGGGGTGGACAAAAAACGATGGTCTGTTAATTCACAATTTTTTTTAGAAATTTCTTTCAACAACAACCTGGTTTCATTTAACCCAAACACCCCATCAATCAATGGGATTTCTCTCAGCAAATCATTTTTATATCTCTGTGCAAGGCAGCCTGTAACAAATATTTTAAAATTATTTTTCTGTTTCAGGTCAATATAATGTAAAATAGTGTCCACGGATTCCTCTTTGGCATCATGAATAAATCCACAGGTATTAATGACTACAATATCAGACTTTTTATCCGAGTTATGAAAAATTTCAAATTTATGCTGAGGCAGACTGGCAGATATTTTCTCCGAGTCAACCATATTTTTCGGACATCCCAGTGTGACAAAATTCACTCTGGATTTTTTTTCATTCTTTTTGTCGGTTTTGTTATCAGGCATGCTGAAAAAATGAGTCCACAAATTCCCCGCTATTGAATACCTGCAGGTCTTCCATTTTTTCTCCAACACCGATATATTTCACAGGAATTTTAAACTCTTCGGAAATTCCCAGCACCACGCCACCCTTTGCAGTTCCGTCAAGTTTAGTAATAGCCAGAGCATTCACTTGGGTGGTTGCCGTAAATTGCCTGGCCTGTTCAAAAGCATTCTGCCCCGTAGATGCATCCAATACAAGAAGTACTTCATGGGGTGCTTCGGGGATGACCTTCTGCATCACCATGCGTATCTTTGACAGCTCATTCATCAGGTTTACTTTATTGTGCAGACGCCCCGCCGTATCCACAATCACTACATCGGCAAGTTTGGCTTTTGCCGACGACACGGTGTCGAAAGCAACAGAGGCAGGGTCTTTTCCCATACCATGGCTTACCAGCGGCACCCCTGCCCTCTTGGACCACACTGTAAGCTGGTCAACAGCTGCTGCGCGAAAAGTATCAGCAGCGCCTAGCATGACACTATATCCTTTATTTTTAAACTGGTATGCCAATTTTCCGATAGTAGTGGTTTTACCCACACCGTTCACACCAACAACCATGATTACGTATGGCCTGTTTCCTGAAGGTAACTCAAAGTCCTCGGCAACGTTAGCATTGTTTTCAGCCAAAAGACCGATTATTTCTTCTTTAAGAATATTATTAAGTTCCTGTGTCCCTAAATATTTATCGCGGGCTACACGGCTTTCAATCCGTTTAATGATTTTAAGTGTAGTATTTACGCCAACATCAGACGAGATAAGTATTTCCTCAAGCTCATCCAGGACATCGTCATCCACTTTTGACTTGCCAATAACGGCCTTAGAAAGCTTGCCAAAAAAACTTTCCTTGGTTTTTGACAAACCCTTATTAAGATTTTTTTTGTTTTCCTTTGAGAACCTGGTAAAAAATCCCATCTACCTTGATTTTTATATGAAAAAAAAACAAGCTTCTCCTGCTGAAAAGCTTGTTTCTAATTTAAGCTTCATATTTCTATTTTTTCGCCAGATAATCTTTTACGCTATCATTTGGTACAATCTCTTCCTTAAAAGTGTAAGCTCCTGTTTTATCAGATTTTACCATGCGGATGACTTTCGCAAAATCCTTACCGGTGGATGTTTTAAGTGATGCAATAACTTTCTTTGCCATGACGTAAAAAATTTATTTGATTTCTTTATGTACGGTTACTTTTTTGAGTATCGGATTGTATTTTTTCAGTTCGATACGTTCCGGGGTATTTTTCTTGTTTTTTGTAGTAATATAACGCGATGTACCCGGCATTCCGCTGTTCTTATGCTCGGTGCACTCTAAAATCACCTGTATGCGTGCATCCTTTGTTTTCTTTGCCATTGTGCCTGTTTTTTATTTTGAGGGTGCAAAGATATAACTTTTTGATGAAATAAAAAAATTGTTTGAAATATTTGTACGCTCTGTTTTCAATTCTCAAAGATCAATATTTTGAATTTAAAAAAAATAAAAAAGAATGTTTTGGAATAACATACATAATTTGTTATATTAATCACAACTCAGATAAACCTTGTTAAATATAGTGCTATCGTAACAACATATAAGAAATTGGCCACTTTTTATTAAATAAAAATAAAAAAGTTCGCATTTTGTGAACTTTTATTATTATCTTTGCTAAAAAATTTCGACATCTAATGGTGCATATTATTTTATATAAACATATTTATGAATTTGGATGCAAACACCCTCAGTATGCAGAAGTTTTAAAGGCGTGGGTTTCACTAGTTGAAGATTGTAATTGGGAAAAGCCTCAAGATATTAAAAACGATTTCAGTTCAACAGATATTATTACTAAAAAGGATAACAAACCAAATACAAAAATGCCTAATAGAGCTGTTTTTGATATAAAAGGAAATCATATTAGGATAATAGTTAAGTATCAATTTTTCAAAAAACAAAAAAAATGCAAGTTGTATCTAAAGTGGATTGGGACACATGCTGAATACACGAAATTATGTGAAAAAAGCTTACAATACGATATAGATTCATTTGGATAATAGGAGAAACAAGTTATGAAAATTAAGATAATTAAAACTGATAAAGATTATAAAGAAGCTCTTAAAAATTTGGAAAAAATAGGTGATGATCCGAATTTTGAAAACGATATTAATTTGATTGAAGAATTCGAGTTGATTGAAAAATTAATTATGGATTATGATAACGAACATTTTCCAATAAAAAGGGGTAATCCCATAGAAATCATCAAATTAAAAATGGATTATATGGGATTTAAACAAAAAGACCTTATTTCTGCAGTTGGGAGCAAAGGATTAGTTTCAGATGTATTGAATAAAAAAAGAAAACTTTCAAAAAAAATGATTCGAGAATTGTCTAAGGTGCTTAATTTAAGTCAGGATATTTTAAATACTGAATATGAAATTTCAAAGTCAAAATGCAAAGAAATTGCTCGAGAAAATACTGAAAAAAAAGAAGGAATTTTTAATTTTTCGAAAACGCTTTTATCAACAATAGAGAACTTTTCAAATCTTATTCTTCAAAGAGGAACAATTATGAACGTTAGCCCAATGATAAATCAATAAAAGATGAAAACAATCACATTTTATTCTTATAAAGGCGGCGTTGGAAGAACTTTAGCTCTAGCCAATATCGCAAAACGACTTTCTGAATTTGGGAAAAAAGTCTGTTTAATTGATTTTGACCTAGAAGCTCCTGGTCTTCACCATAAGTTTAAAGAAAACATCGGTATAAAAGGAATTAATCAAGGGCTTGTTGACTATATAAACTATTTCAATTGTCATAACTCTACTCCAAAGTCACTTACTAACTACATAACCCCAATTGTTTTTAAGAATAAAAAGTATAAAGACATTGATTTTATTCCCGCCGGAAATGTTTATTCTGACGAATATTGGAAAACACTCTTTTCAATAGATTGGATAAATATGTTTTATAAAAAAGGTAGTCATGGAGTAGCTTTATTTGTCGACCTTAAAGAAAGAATTAAAAAGGAGCTTAAACCTGATTATCTTTTGATTGATTCACGAACTGGTATTTCGGAAATATCAGGGATAACAATGTCTTTGATGGCAGATGAAATAGTTTTATTTGCTGCCAAAAATGGTGAAAACCTTCAAGGAATAAAACAAATTATTAAAACATTGGCTCAACCTGAGAATACACTATCCGGCAAACTTCCTAAGCTAAATTTTGTATTATGTAGAATACCTTATTTTGAAAGACCTGATGAGAAAAACATTGAACAAAGAGCAATAAACGAGGTTAATAGAGATTTAAAATCCTTTATATTAGATTCTAAACTATCCTTTAATTTCGAAAAATTATTTATAATTCATTCCGACCCAACTTTAGAAATCGAAGAAAAGTTATTGATGGCTTACCAGTATGAAAAGGAAGAAGAAAATAAACAATATGCACAAAGAAAGTTCAGAATAAAATCTCCTATAGCATCTGATTATTTAGAATTATTTGAAGAACTTACTAAAGGCAAATTATCTGATAAAGAAAAATATATTTTTAATAACATTAAAAAGGCTGAATTTCTGATAGAACGGGTTCAAAATACTCCTGATAATAATAAAAAAAATGAACTGTTAGTAGAAGCAATTAGCCTTAACCCAGAATCAAATGAAGCCTTTTATCTATTAGCAAAAAATTATTATATAAATGATAATTATTGTGACGCTTTGAAAAATATAGAAATAGCAATTGAATTAAACCCTGATTCAAATGAATATTTAGGGCTGAAAGGAAATATTTTAAAAGAAAAAAGTAAAATAAAAGAGGCAAAACAAATCTTCAATGATATTCTATTTCAAGACAAGAAAAATTTTAATGCTCTTGCAAGTTTGGGAGGTATTTATATTGATGAAAAAAAGTATAAGAAAGCACTTGAATATTATTTGAAAGTTGTTGAATATTATCCTGATTATTCAGGAGGATATAATAATGTTGGAAATACATATAGATTGCAAAAAAAATATGATAAAGCCTTTGAATATATATACAAAGCATTGGAAATTAATCCTCGTGATTCTTATAGTACAGGTACTTTAGGTGAAATATACGCTCAACAAGGAAATGTGAATGAATTTTATAAAAATTTTGAATTATCAATATCATTTGGCATGTCTAAAGCAGAAATTGAAAGAATATTTAAAATAGAAGATGTTTACAAGCCATACTTTAAAGAGCAAAAGTTTATTAATATACTTAAGAAGTATAATATTGATATTGATATTTCAAAATTCATATAAATTGATCTCCTAATAAGGTATAACGCAAAATTTTTTTGTTTGTAAAAGATTCTATTAATTTACATAAAGTCGAATATTGCAAATTAAATTTACTAGCAAGATTGCAATGAATCCGCTAATTACGCAAATGGTTATTGCAATCTTTTTATTTTTCTCCCTTTGCGAATTTGTGGTTTATTCCAGTAACTCCTTTTTGTTTAGCTTTGCAATGCATAAAATTTAAAATTATGAAAATAATCGTTCTCGGAGCAGGCCTGGTTGGCGGACCTATGGCTATTGACCTAGCCAAAGATGAGGATTTTAATGTCAGTATCGCCGACATCAATCCCGGTTCGTTCAACTATATGCAATCAATGGGTATTCACACCATACAACATGACCTTTTTGACCCAAACAGGGTGAAAATGCTGGTCGCAGATTATGAGATGGTCATAAACGCAGTTCCAGGTTTTATGGGCTATCAGACACTGAAAGCCATCATTGAATCAGGAAAAAATGTGGTGGATATAGCCTTTTTCCCTGAAGACCCTTTTACGTTGGATGAACTGGCAAAACAAAAGAATGTAGTTGCCATAATGGATTGCGGCGTGGCTCCCGGTATGATGCACATCTTAACTGGTTATGCTTATTACCAGCTTGATGAAACCGAAACCTGCCTTACATACGTTGGGGGCCTTCCTGAAATACGAGAATATCCTTATGAATACAAAGCGGTTTTTTCACCCATAGATGTCATTGAAGAATATACCCGTCCCGCCCGCTTTATTGAAAATCACAAACTCGTTATCAAAGAGGCCCTTTCGGATGCGGAACTGCTTAACTTTCCTGGCATAGGAACACTGGAAGCCTTCAACAGCGATGGCATCCGTTCACTTGGAAAAACAATAAAAGCAACCAATATCAAAGAAAAAACCCTTAGGTATCCGGGCCATATTTCAATCATGAAGGCCCTGCGTGAAACAGGATTTTTCAGCCAGAAAGAAATAGAAGTCAAAGGTGTGAAAGTCAAACCCATGGATGTTACTGCCAAACTTCTTTTTCCGATGTGGAAACTTAAACAGGGAGAACGTGATATCTCCGTGATGAAAGTTATTGTAGAAGGGAAAAAGGATGGAAAAAAGCTGCGCTATACCTTTGACTTGCTCGACCGTTATGATGAAGAAACACAAACTCATTCGATGGCAAGAACCACCGGTTATACAGCTACTGTAGCCCTCCGGATGATAGCTAACGGCCTGTACAAACAAACCGGCCTGTCCGTGCCCGAATATATTGGCAAATATCCCGAATGTGTGAAGTTTATGCTTAACGGGCTTGCCGAGCGAGATGTAAATTATATTGAAACCATCGAAGAAATATCATAAGCATTGCCAGAAAAACCGGTAAAAATATTCCCCTGGGGTAACAGCAGACGTATTCATGCTTTTTCTTCATATTGCATAAAAACATTCGGCAGCCGTCTTCAAAAACTCAGTATTGATGCAGGCTTTACATGCCCAAACCGCGATGGTACAAAAGGCAGCGGCGGGTGTACTTTTTGTGTAAATAATGCTTTTAATCCGTCTTACTGCAAACCCGAAAAAAGTATTACACAGCAAATCAATGAAGGTATCGAATTTCATAAAAACCGTTACCGTAGGGCAACCAAATATATCGCTTATTTTCAGCCATTTTCCAATACATATAAAGACCTGGGCGGCTTAAAAAAAATTTATGAAGAAGCCCTTACACACCCTTTAATCTCAGGCATTTCGATAGGTACCCGCCCCGACTGTGTGGATGATAAGAAACTGGATTATCTTCAGCAACTCGGTTCAAAATATTTTGTAGCTGTTGAATATGGCGTTGAATCATGCAACAACAAAACATTAGAAATTGTTAACAGGGGACATACTTTTGAAACTGCTGCAGAAACAATCCATAAAACTGCAAAACGGAAAATTTTTACTGCAGCACATTTTATTTTCGGGTTTCCCGGAGAAACAACTCAGGATATACTTAACCAAGCACAAGTCATTTCACAATTGCCATTGAACAGTATCAAAATTCATCAACTGCAAATATTGAAAAATACCGAAATGGCTCGTCTGTATAAAAAAAATCCATCAGCTTTTCATCTTTTCAAACTTGATGAATACATTGAACTGGTAATTGATTTTCTTGAACGTTTAAATCCTAATATTATGGTTGAGCGTCTTTCCGGAGAGGTTCCTCCGCACTTTCTTGAAACAAGCTCGTGGGGACTGATACGCAATGACCAGGTACTGCAAGGTATTGAAAAACGTATGGAAGAAAGAGAAACCTGGCAGGGGCGTTTATTTATAAAATAATACTCATTCTGCAATAAAGAGTATAACTCATTTATGGTCAGATCGCGTAAATCATAACTGTACCGACAATAACTTGTAATTGTTTTAACCTTTGGTAATGGGGACAAAAATAGTTGGTGACTTTTGATTTTTTATTTCGTATATTTCGAGCGTAAAACTAAAGAGGAAGTAGGCTCTGCTGGAGAGCAACCTGCCAGCAATAGGTTTTACGGATAGACGCAAAAGGACAGAGAATTAAATCTGTCCTTTTTTTATTATTGCGGTATCCTTTAAATGGCTAAGAAAACTCATTGATTTCTGTAAAACAGGTACCACTTAATAAAGTTCTGTCTATTCATTTTTGACAATCCTCTGTGTATGCTAATATGATTTTTAAGATGACCAAAGAATGATTCAAGTCCATTTGTGGATTTTGGTATCATGGGATTATCAAGATAGTGAAACATATTAGGCAAAG
>JALOBU010000020.1 GCA_023228145.1 Bacteroidales bacterium
AGTAGCAGGGTCTCCACAGATAAGCGTATCGTTCGAAGAAACAAGAGAGACAGGAGAATTGTCAATAATACTAATAGGAATATTTGAATTGCCTCCGCAAATAATGGTTTGAACATTGAAAATAACTGTTTCGGTTCCTTCAGAAATGCCGTCAACCAAAGGGTGTATAATTACAGTAATGGAATCCTGACCAGTTGCAAAAGTAATATCATTGGGTATAAAAGTATAATCAACACCATTTGTTGCTGTTCCCGATATTGTCATTGGAACGGTATAGGGTGATGTGGCAGGCGTTGAAAGTTTAAAACAGAGATATCCATCACTGCAACCCTCAACGGCATTTTCTCCGGTACCGGGAATGGCAAATGAAGTGCTAACTGTTACACCGTAAGCAGAAAAACTGTTTTCTTTGAGGAAAACACCCGAATCATATACACCGTCTCCGCAGTCGCCAACAGCCAGCTTAATATGATATTGCTGACAGGGTTGAACAAGTGCCATTGCAGTATATACTTTAGTAAGACGGTCATATTCGAAAAAGACACCTCCGCTGTTTGACCAGGAGTAAGTTGCCCCTGCATTACAAACATTGTTGATGGTTACGTAATTGTTGGGGTTATTAGGCATTCGTGCGATATTTATTGCCCCATTGGAAAATGGTCCCGAAATACCCGGCCCACTGACAAAAAATCCAAATACATCGTTGTAACTTGTATTACAGTACTCATCAAATTCTTCTGAACCAAAAACATATTGAAACTTAATTGTGTCTGCGATAGGAACAAAATCAAATTCTAAAACGGCTTTGTCATTAACAGAATAGGAAGGAACAAGAGCTTGTAAGTCGGGATCACTGCCCGTACTGGTTGATGCGCCATCACTTTCGGAATTATTTGGCCCTATGGCAAGTGATGCCTGTCCGGAAGTAAGAATAATGCCACCACTAAAACCAAGTTGTGTTTGTGCTCCGCCTACGGCATCAAACGAACCAATCATGTTTGAAGTAATGTATCCTGTAGAGCCGTTAAATTTTCCGTTGCTTACGGTTACACCATTTCCTACCAAAACATTATTAACCAATTGAATGGGGTTCATGCCAAGGCCAGCCCCCTCAATCACTGTAAGTTGAGCCCGGCTATTAACATGAAAAAACAATCCAAATAACAGAAAAACTATTATCGTAAGAAGCTTTCTGTTTTTTAAAATGCTTTGATTATGAATAAATTTGTAACTCATATATTGATTCTGCTGATTACCTAGTTGAGAAATATTTCAAAAAAAAAGTTGCTTATAATAAGCAAATATATACGAAAATAATTTAACAAACAAATATATACGCAAATAATTAAATATTAATTAATGCGTATGTAAAATAAAAAAGTTTTATGTTTGTTTAGTAATAATTTACGTATAATTTTCCAATCGTGTTTATAACGAACGTAGTGATTATTAAACTTGTTTCACATAGGTACTCCAAGCGCCCCGTGAACAGATGAGTAAAATGATAAGGTATTTAAAGAAAAAATGGTGGATTTTATTGCTGATATGTTTTGCAGTAAGTTTTTGGTTTTCTCTTCCCGAGCCTCTTTTTCGTGAGCCGACCTCAACAGTAATGGAAGACAAATACGGCAACCTGATGTGCGCACGTATAGCCTCGGACGGGCAATGGCGTTTTCCTCAAAATTCCGACGTACCTGATAAGTTTTCAAAATCCCTGATATTGTTCGAAGACAGATATTTTTATTTGCATAACGGACTGAATCCTGTGGCCATGTTTAAAGCCGTAATAAGGAATATCAGGTCAGGAAAAGTTGTAAGCGGGGGCAGCACCATCACCATGCAAATTATCAGGCTTTCAAGAAAAGGACAGGCAAGAACTATTAAAGAAAAAATAATAGAGACCTTCCTGGCTGTAAGATTAGAGTTAACATATAGCAAAAAGGAAATCATGGGCTTATATGCTGCCAATGCTCCTTTTGGCGGAAATGTAGTAGGTCTTGATGCGGCTTCATGGCGTTATTTTGGAAAAAAATCCGTACAGCTTAGCTGGGCCGAAGCAGCCACACTGGCGGTGTTGCCCAACAGTCCATCGCTGGTTTTTCCCGGAAAAAACCGAGAAAAGCTGAAGGAAAAAAGAGATAAATTACTCCGGCGTTTGTATGACAATAAAGACATCACGGAAGACGAATTTGTTTTAGCCCGGCACGAGCCGCTTCCGGGCAAACCCTATCCTTTGCCGCAGCGTTCAATACACCTGCTCGACAGGGCTATAAAAGAAAATTGGATGGGAAAAAGAATTAAAACCACTCTGGATGGAAATATTCAGGCGGTGGTAAATTCAATAGTAGAAAGATACCACAAAAAATATCAGGCCAATAATGTTCAAAATGCTGCCGTTCTGATACTTGAAACAGAAACGGGCCATGTGCTGGCTTATGTAGGCAATACGAACGAACCTCAGCATCCGGAATATGGCTGCCAGGTTGACCTGATTACCGCCCCAAGAAGCACAGGAAGTATTTTAAAACCTTTTTTATATGCTGCCATGCTTAACGACGGGCAATTGTTGCCGGCATCGCTGGTTGCAGACATTCCTATACAATTGGGAAGTTTTATTCCCGAGAATTATAATTATACCTACGACGGAGCAGTTCCCGCCAAAAAAGCCTTGTCTCGCTCACTCAATGTTCCTGCCGTTAAAATGCTTCAGGCTTATGGAACAGTGAGGTTTAACAATATGTTGAAAAAGGTCGGCCTTACAACATTACAAAAACCTCCGTCACATTACGGCTTGGCGATAATTCTTGGAGGCGCAGAAGCAAATTTATGGGACCTTGCCGGAGCCTATGCCAGCATGGCACGTACGCTGAACCATTATCAGGCTTACAACTCCATGTATTCAAAAGATGATTTCCACTCCGCCAGTTATTTATATAAAGAAACGGCAAAAAAAACTCATGGGACAGATAACTCCTCTGTGTTAAGTGCATCATCCATCTGGTTTACATTCGAGGCCATGAATGAAGTGTCGCGCCCCGATGAAGATGCCGGGTGGCAGGAGTTTTCTTCTTCTGCAAAGATTGCATGGAAAACAGGCACCAGCTATGGCAGCCGTGACGCCTGGGCCATTGGCTGCAACCCAAAGTATGTTGTGGCTGTATTGGTGGGAAATTCCGGCGGAGAAGGAAGGCCGGGAATGACAGGGCTTACTTATGCAGCGCCCATCATGTTCGAAGCCTTTAAATTATTAAAACCACAGGGATGGTTTTATGCTCCTTATGACGACATGATACAGCTATCGGTTTGCCGCAAAAGCGGGTTTAAGGCTACACAGTTATGTGAAGAAGCGGACACGGTTTGGGTGCAAAAAAAAGGCGAACAAACAAAGAACTGTCCTTATCATCAGCTCGTTTTAACGGATGCCACCGGAAAATGGAGGGTGAACAGCGATTGTGAAGCGCTAAGCAATATGGTTTATAAAAATTGGTTTGTTCTTCCGCCTGTCATGGAATATTTTTACAAATCGAAAAATCCGTTTTACAAAACTTTGCCCCCATACAGGGAAGATTGCCTGCCTGCAGAATCTTCAAACGAAGCCATTGATATGATATATCCTAAAAACAACACCCGTGTCTATATCCCGGTTGACCTGAACGGGGAACGGCAAAAAGTAGTGTTTAAAGCAGCACACAGCAATGCCGCAATTAAAATATACTGGTACCTTGATAAAATATTTATCGGAGTAACTTCTGATTTTCATAATGTCGGTTTGGCTCCCGAAGCGGGAAAACACAGCCTTACACTTGTAGATGAAAAAGGACAAAGTTTATCGGTGAATTTTGAAGTTATTGATAAGAAATAAAGCAATAATTTTGCAGCATATAAATAACACAATTACTCATGAAGAAACTATTCATTGGCCTTGTTGTTTTTTTTACTATTACAAAAATTTTTGCACAAGCCGATTCCTCTGTTGTATATTTCACTAAAAACATTAGTCCCGATGGTTTGTTAAAGGTTTTTTCTTATGTAGAGCATGAAGTTCAGGGTAAAATAGGGTTTAAAGTCCATTTCGGGGAAGAAGGTAATAAGAATTTTCTTTCTCCCGAATTGATGAAGCCTCTGGTGCAAAAACTTGATGCCACGTTTGTAGAAACCAATGTGCTGTATGTAAGCAAACGCAGATACACAGCATCTCATATTGCTCTTGCAAAAGAACATGGGTTTACTTATGCGCCTATTGATATTCTTGACTCAAATGAAGATACTGCCATTATCACGGATATGAAGCATTACAAAAAAGTGTTGACAGGTTCTCATTTTTACAATTATGACAGCTATGTCATCTGTTCACACTTCAAAGGCCATAGCAGTGCGGGTTTTGGTGGGGCGATAAAAAATGTGGGAATGGGCATGGCTTCGGTGGCGGGGAAAATGGCGCTGCATGCATCTGATGTTCCCAAAACTTCACCAGAAAAATGTATAGGCTGCGGAGCCTGTGTGAGCCAGTGTCCCGCGGGAGCCATAACTATTAACCCTCTTACCATTGATAAAAATAAATGCATTAGCTGCGGAAAGTGTATTGGGGTTTGCCCCGTGCAGTCGTTTTCTATACCATGGGGATCAACCGAAGAAAATGTTTTTCTGGAACGCCTGGTTGAATATGCCAAAGCCCTCAGCGGGCAGAGAAAAATGATATACATTAATGTGCTGGCAAATATTTCCAGGTCTTGCGATTGTTCCGGCAATGCCCCCAAGCCTTTCCTGGAAGATATTGGAATTTTGGTTTCCACAGATATAGTTGCTATAGAACAAGCCAGCCACGATTTGGTTGATAAGGCCTGCAAATGCGATGACGCTTTTGTGAAAGCGGGTAATCCCAGCGGAAAACACCAGATTGAGTACGCTGCCAGCCTGAAGATGGGGAATAAAGAATATAAACTTGTTGATATTGATAAATAGCGGCTGGTAGAATCTTTCAGCTTTTATTCTTGCTGTCAATAATTATAGTTACTGGTCCGTCATTCACAAGCGAAACCTGCATATATGCCCCAAATTCACCACTTACAACAGTTTGTTGTATTTCTGTTTTTAACGCTTGAAGAAACTTTTCGTACAGCGGTATAGCAGTTTCTGGTTTGGCAGCACGGATATAAGAAGGCCTGTTGCCTTTTTTGGTGCTGGCATGCAGGGTAAACTGGCTTATCACCATCACTTCGCCGGAGATATCGCAAACCGAAAGGTTCATCACGTCCTGTTCATCATTAAAGATCCGTAGGCGTGCAATTTTCCCACAGAGCCATTCAATGTCTTCATTTGTGTCGGTATCCTCAATACCAAGCAGCACAAGCAACCCCTTGCCGATACTTCTTTTTTCGGAATTATTTATCAGCACCGCCGCTTCATTTACACGTTGAATGACAACTCTCATTTTTCCAATGTATTTCTATGTGCCTACTGTGTCTATGTGGTTAGATTGGAGTTCATTTTCTTTATCATATAGACACATAGGGCACAGTAGTTTTATTTATTGTATTCGTCAAAAAAGTCATTTCCTTTGTCGTCGGTAAGAATAAAAGCTGGCATATTTTCCACCCTTATTTTTCGGATGGCTTCCATGCCAAAGTCTTCAAAATCCACTAACTCTACCGATTTAATATTTTCGGCTGCCAGTACCGCCGCTGGTCCTCCAATAGAACCCAGGAAAAACCCTCCGTATTTTTTACATGCGTCAATCACCGCCCTGTTGCGGTTGCCTTTTGCGAGCATTACCAAAGAGCCTCCCAAACTTTGAAACAAATCCACATACGAATCCATTCTTCCGGCCGTGGTGGGCCCGAAACTACCCGAGGGCATTCCTTTTGGGGTTTTTGCTGGTCCGGCATAATATATCGGGTGGTTCTTAAAATACTCCGGCATAGGTTTGCCTTCATCAATAAGTTTCTTTATCTGTGCATGAGCAATGTCCCTGGCAACGATAAGAGTTCCTGTCAGGCTAAGCCTTGTCTTTACCGGATATTTAGTCAGTTCGGCAAGAATTTCTTTCATCGGCCTGTCAAGATTTATTTCAACAGCTTTTTCAAGTTCCGGGGCTTGTGCCGGCATAAAGCGTTCGGGATTTTTCTCAAGTTCTTCAAGGAAAATGCCATCTTTATTGATGTATGCTTTAATATTTCTGTCGGCGCTGCAGCTCACGCCCATGCCTACCGGGCACGAAGCAGCATGCCGCGGCATCCGGATAACTCTTACATCGTGCGCAAAATATTTTCCTCCGAATTGTGCGCCCACACCATATTCCTGGCATATTTTTTCAATTTTTTTCTCCCATTCTATATCGCGAAAAGCACGTCCGCTGGCATTACCCGTAGTGGGCAGATGATCGTAATAACCGGCAGACGCTTCTTTAACGGCTTTCAGGTTGGTTTCGGCAGAAGTGCCGCCTATGACAAAAGCTAAATGATAAGGCGGACAGGCAGAAGTGCCGAGTTCTTTGATCTTGTCTTTGACAAATTTTGTCAGGGATGCGTCGTTTAACAATGATTTTGTTTGTTGATAAAGAAAGGTTTTGTTTGCCGATCCGCCACCTTTGGTGATAAATAGAAATGAATACGAATCTCCTTCGGTTGAATAAATATCTATCTGTGCAGGCAGGTTGGTGCCGCTGTTTTTTTCTTCAAACATAGTAAAAGGGACAACCTGTGAATATCGCAGATTTTTCTCCTGGTATGTTGTAAATATTCCTTTTGAAAGGTATTCGGCATCATTGACACCGGTCCACACCTGCTCGCCTTTTTTCCCAATTATGATAGCCGTTCCGGTATCCTGACACCAGGGAAGTTCTCCCTTAGCCGAAATCACAGTATTCTTAAGCATGGTGTAAGCCACAAAGCGGTCGTTGTCCGAGGCTTCAGGGTCATCAAGAATTTTGGCACATCTTTCAAGATGGGAAGTTCTCAGGAAAAAAGACAAGTCAAAAATTGCTTCTTTTGCCAGTAGTTCCAACCCTTTCGGGTCCACTTTAAGTATTTTTCTTCCGCCTGCTTCAGTAAGTTGAACAAAATCTTTGGTAAGTAACCTGTATCGTGTTGTGTCCTTTTCGATCTGAAAAGGTTTTTCATAAAAAAATTCTGGCATATCTTTATGTTTTAATGTTGAAAATAAATAGATAATCAAACGTAAAACTTTTTCAGGAAATAATAATTAAAATGATAGTTTTTTTATTAGTAATTTAGATAATTGCTTAATATTGTTGTTATTTGTATCCGGCTAAATATTTATTTCATTTTGTTTTCGCAAATCAAAAAGGCATAAGAAAGCAATGGATATCATAAAAAAAAGAAAATTTTGTCTGCTGATAATTTTTTTCTTTTGTTCTTATTCATTTGCACAGCCATTTAAGAAAAATGACACTCTTGTTGTATTTAAAGCATTACCTGTTCCGGGTACAGTAACCAAATACTTTCCATTTAAAAAAGGAAATAAAATTTCATGGGTTGACAGGAATGATAGTTTGCATAAATCAACAATCTCAAAAATCACTGCTAATTATTTAGTTGTGAATAAAGACACTATTTTTCCCGTCGACATAAAAAGCGTATTTATCTCCGGGCCACTATGTTTTATGCCTTACCAAACACAAAACATGTCCATTTCTCTGGAATCAGACACTATAAGGCGTTTTAACGTCATGAGTTATTTGGAATTTGAAAAACTAACAAAAACTGAGGTTATTATTAAAGCCAAAGAAAATAACGACCCGTTTTATAAACATGTTTCTGCAGAAAAATATGCAGCCGATATGGATAAAAAAATACAACGGAGAAAAAAAATGCTTGCAGATTTGGATACCTGTCCCTTGCATTACGGTATTAAAACAAACTTAGTCAGAGACCTTACAAATGAAATAAATATTTATTTTGAACTTCCTTTAAAACGCAATTTTTGTATTGATGTTGGAGCAGGAGTCCTTTATGCAAAGCCTGACGCCAATCGCTATGATTTTGCTTCAGTTGTATCAGATCTTAATCAGATAAGAAACAGAAATCTTTTTTGGTTTGACCATTCTTATATTAATCGTAGAGGATTTACCTTCGAAATAATTTCTAAATTTTTTCTCACCAGAAAAAAACACCTGTATTTAGGACCACAGTTAGGGTTCAAATATTATCATTATAACGACAAATGGATTTGGTTAAATGCTGACGGTTCTGATTATTATCATATATCCTTTTATGCGTTTCAAAGTGAAAAAAGTGCTGCTGTTAACCTTAATGCGATATTTGGTGTTCAAACTCCGCAAATAAAAAAGTTTTTATTTGATGCTTTTTTTTCAATAGGAATGACATACAGAGGGGGTGTGGTCAATCGAAAAATTGACAAAGCATATTATCATGAATGGACCACCACTGATTATTACGATCCTCCGGAAGAAATTAAAGGGGGAGGCGTGGAGTTGTCAGTACAAATGGGATTTAGAATAGGATGGCGTTTTGCAAAAGCTAAACATATTAAATGATGTCTTTATTGCACGACAATATTTTATAAAGTTCTCATCCTGAAAAAAGTTCCCAAGGGAAGATTTTTTCCAAAACTATCCGAAATATAAAGCTCGCCAAACTCTTTTGTTAGTGTCGGGGTGATTATGCTGCGCATTGTCCCAGGCAAGTCACCCCGACACTTAAACAAAATTGAACTGAGCAAGTTGTCGGCCACAAGCGCTGAAAATCCCATAGAATAAAGATTTAATACAAGAAAAGATTTTTGTTCTTCAAGCAGCAGTGCGCAAATTTTTATCAGTTCATTTATCTCATCTTCAAGTACCCACTTCTCTCCTTCCGGGCCGCGGCCATAAGCCGGAGGGTCAAGGATTATTCCGTGGTATTTGTTTCCGCGCCTTAGCTCACGCTTCGCAAATTTCATGGTATCGTCCACCAGCCAGCGTATGCCGTCGAGTTTACTTGCTTCCATATTTTCACGCGACCAGTTCACCACCTGCCTTACAGCATCCACATGGGTTACTTCGGCACCTGCAGCACAGGCAGCCAGCGAAGCGCCGCCGGTATAGGCAAAAAGGTTGAGCACTTTTGGGCGAAAATCTTTTTGTTCAAGAATTGTATCGTAAATATAATTCCAGTTTTCGGCCTGCTCGGGGAAAATGCCCACATGTTTGAAAGCAGTTAATCCCAGGCGAAAGCGCAGGTGCATATTTTTATTGGAGTAATTTATATACCATTGCTCCTGCATTTTTTTCAGAAACTTCCATTTCCCTTTTTCACTCTGGCTGTCTTTGGAGGATGCTTTTACAAATTTTGCATGAGCCGTTTTTTCCCAGCCGGCATTTGGCATTGACTTATCCCAGCATGCCTGCGGCTCGGGGCGTATGAGAAAATAATCGCCAAAACGTTCTAATTTTTCATAACCTCCGGTATCAATTAGTTCGTAATCACTCCAGCCGGTTGCCGGAATAATTTTAAAATTCAATGAACTTTTACTTTGTGGGGTCATAAACGTCTCCGGCAAACAAAATACCGTTGTTGGTGTTTTCTTTTATGATGAACATGAACGGATGGTCGGCCCTGAATTCGGGCTGCTTCACCGGCATTGATTTTATGCGCATCACCACGGCGGTAGCAGCAGCAGCTTCGGTACCCGATTCATTCACCTCTACAAAAGCTTTGTGAATTACCTTGCTGATTTTAAGGTCTTTTTTCCCGGTCATGCCCGAAAAATCTGCTCTGTCGAAAAAAGCATCGGTCATGCCCATTTGCACAAGAATATCACTTAATTCAAAATCGGAAGTAAACTTAAATTTAGGCAGGTAAAGTTTCACTTTGGTTGTGGAAAGGCTTTTGTTTATTGTGTTATAGAAAGACATATCCATATTTTTCTTCAGCAAATCAAAGCCGTTGTTATTTCCCGGCAGAATTATAAGCATAGACATTTTCCCTTGAGAGTAAGGAATTTCAATTGCTTTAAGGCCGTCTTCTTGTTCATAAAATTTAAAATCTTTTTCTGCAAACATAAAATCACAGCTGACTTCTGACGTTTCATCAGGCCTGAACGTCATCTGCCGGGTTTCTTTTTCATCAAAAGCCACTTCCCAGTTTGCCTTGAAATATATGGCATTGACTAGCACCAGGCGCGTGAGATAATCAATAAGCCCGGGTTGTATTAGGTCTTTAATTTTTTCATTGGTTTGTTGCTCCACCCATTTGTTGATTTCAAGCCTGCTTGGTTCAGGTTGTTTAACAAAATCAACATTATAGGCTGTGGTGTTGTAACTGTTTTTCAGCACATCGGTAAACGAGCTAAGTAATTTAAAGTCTTTTTGTGCCCAGATAGAATTGGCCGTATAGATGTTTATTGTTTTTCCGTCATTAATGGCATTAATTTCATTAATCAATTTGTGATATTTTTCATAAAAAGTTGCACCATTGGTTTCAAAATGCATGACGGTTCTCATCTGGCTTTCGGTTTTTCCGTGCGCACCGGTAAAAGTCATAGCCAAAGCAGTAGAAATACTGTAGGGCGAATAAAATAAATTTGCCTGTTTCATGCCAATATTTTTGTAAAGTTCCAGGGCAAACAAATTGTTATTTTCTGAAATATTCCCGGAGGTAGCTGTTTCAGTTGGTTCAACAGATTTTTCTTTCATTTGTGTTTTGCTTGTTTTGCACGAAAAAACGAGTATCAGTGCCGACAGGGATGTTGCTGCTAAAATTTTTATCGTTTTCATAGTTTGTTATTTATTATAATGACAGATGATTTTAGTTTACAATGATAACAAATTTTAAGTCTTTTTTTTAAAATAGTTTTTCAATATCTCTGTTTTTTGTTTCCCGACAGTATTTTTCAGTTCTTCGTAACCGGCATTTTCAATGTTATGAACCGATTTGAATTTCCGTAGGAGTTTTTGAACTGTTTTGTATCCTATGCCATCAATATCGGTTAGTACGGATTTTATGGTAGCTTTTTCTCTTTTTTGCCTGTGATGAGTGATGCCAAAACGATGGGCTTCATCTCTTATTTGTTGTATAAGTTTTAAAGTTTCCGATTTTTTATCAATATATAGTGGGATATTGTCGCCCGGGAAATAAATTTCTTCCAGTTTTTTTGCAATCCCAATGACAGCGATTTTTCCTTTTAGCCCGAGTTTTTCGAGGCTTTTGACGGCAGAACTAAGCTGTCCCTTGCCCCCGTCAACAACGATGAGCCTGGGCAGAGGTTTGTTTTCTTCCAACAATCTTTTATAACGCCTGTAAACAACTTCTTCCATCGAAGCAAAATCATTGGGCCCTTCAACAGTTTTAATATTATAGTGGCGGTATTCACTTTTTTCAGGGCGGGCATTTTTGAACACCACAAGCGCTGCAACAGGGTGTGTCCCCTGTGTATTCGAGTTGTCGAAACATTCAATATGGTCGGGAAGTTCCCCAAGGTGAAGGTCATTCATCGCCTGTTGCATGATGCGGTTTACATGACGGTCCGGGTCCACAAGTTCTTTCTGCTTTTCTTTGTCGAGTTTAAAATAACGTGCATTTTTTTCAGAAAGCTCAAGGAGTTTTTTCTTATCTCCTTTTTTCGGAACGGTGATTTTTACATCATGAAATGGAACGTCTGGCCGGAAAGGCAGGATGATTTCTCCCGAATTGCTATGCAGTCGTTCACGCAGGTCGGCAATTGCATATTCAAGCAGTTGGGCGGGAGATTCATCTAAGTGTTTGCGAAGTTCCACAGTATGTGCCTGAACAATGGCTCCGTTTACAACCTTCAGAAAATTTACATAAGCAGTGTCATTGTCTTCGAGAATACTAAACACATCCACATTGCTTATAGAAGTGCTGACAACCGTGGATTTACTTTGATATTTCTGTAGCAGCTCAATTTTTTCTTTGACAAGCTGTGCTTTTTCAAATTCGTAAGCATCGGCAAATTTTTTCATAGCCGATTTCAGCTGATGTTGAACGGAATTTATGTTTCCTTTGATGATTTCCTTAATCCCTGAGATGGTTTCATTGTATTCGGTTTCATTTTGCAAGCCTTCGCAAGGGCCTTTGCAGTTTCCAATATGATATTTGAGGCAAACCCTGTATTTTTTTCTGGCAATGTTTTCTTCAGAAAGATTGTAGTTGCAGGTACGAAGCTGAAAAATCTGAAAAATCAAATCCAGCATGGTGTTCATCATTCGACCCGAAGCATAAGGCCCGAAATAATCCGAACCGTCTTTAATAATACGCCGGGTTGGAAATACTCTGGGAAATTTTTCATTCTTAATACATATCCACGGATAGGTTTTGTCATCTTTCAGCAAAACATTGTAACGGGGCTGATATTTTTTTATCAGGTTGTTTTCGAGCAACAAGGCTTCGTATTCATTGTCAACAACAATATATTGAATATCAACAATATTTTTAACGAGAACTTTAAGTTTCCCGCTTTGATTTATGTCGTTTTTAAAATAGCTTGAAACACGTTTTTTCAGGTTTTTTGCTTTGCCGATGTAAATAATAACACCCTTGTTATTAAAAAACTGATACACTCCTGCCTTGCCGGGAAGGCTTTTTATTATTTGAGTAATATTTTCTTTAAGAGAAATCACCTGGATTTTTTTACTATCAAGCCGACATCCATGATGTTGGGAGTAGCTACCAATGGCATAACATTTTGAATTTCGAAAACATAAATGCCCTGAACAGGAAATGTAATTTTGTCAGATACATTATAAAAAACATCCCACAAATCTCCCGCACCTTCGCCATTAAAAGTTCCGTCTGTATTTCTAACAAATATGTTATGTTCGTTGTGTCTTTGTTCTCCACTGGGATAAGTGGTAGTAATTCTAACTCGTATATTGGCATAAACATAATATGAAGTATGTCTTATGACAAGCCTGATATTATATGGAACAGAAATATCCTGAATATCCACCTCAAATTTTATGACATTATCTTTTTTCCATGTGTAACCATCAAGTTTGTTATATTTTTCGAAAATTTTATTTTTTGAACATCCTGCCATTATAAAACAAACTCCGGTGAACAACAATAAGTATTTTTTCATAGAGAACACGATTTTGAAGTAAATTTACATTGTTTTTGTAAAAATCCCGTTAGAGTTTATGAAAAAAGAAAAGTTTTATGTGGTGTGGCAAGGCAGAAAACCCGGCATATACCGTACATGGGAAAAATGTCTCGAACAAGTAGAAAAACATGAAGGGGCAAAATACAAAAGTTTTACAAGCCTTGCGGAGGCGGAAAAAGCATTTCGGGAAGATTATGGAAAATATATTAAAAAAAATACGCAAAAAACCATCCCGGGAGAAATTAAACTTGCAGAAAAAAAACCTGAAATGAAATCATGGAGTGTGGATGCTGCATGGAATACAAAAACGGGAATTATGGAATACCGCGGTGTTGAAACCGAGACTGGGCGTGAAATATTTCACAAAGGCCCTTATGAAGATGCCACTAATAATATTGGTGAATTTCTGGCCGTTGTTCACGCACTGGCATTATTGAAGAAAAAAGGCATAAACATCCCCGTTTATAGTGATAGTAGTACCGCGATTAAATGGGTAAATGATAAAAAAACCAAAACCAAACTTATTCCCAGCGATAAAAATGCAGAAATTTTTGATTTAATTAATCGTGCAGAAAGCTGGCTGCAAAAAAATAATTATTCCAATCCTCTGTTAAAGTGGGATACAAAAATATGGGGTGAAATACCAGCAGATTTCGGAAGGAAATAATAGCTTAAAGAATTATTTCCCGCAAAGATTAATGCAATCAATAACCTTTAACATTTCAGTTTCATTAATTGAATAAAATGTCTTTTTCCCCTGTCTGCGCGATTCCACTACTTTTTTGTTTTTCAAAATTCCCAAATGGTGTGATGCCGATGCCTGCTGTATGCCCAACCTGTTGTATATTTCCGTAACATTCATGCGTTTTTTGTCATAAAGCATTTCAAGTATGGCAACCCGCATCGGATGTGCTAACGCTCTCAGCTTGTTGGCAGCATTATCCAATTGGTCAATGTTTATTGAATTTTTAGGTGGCATGATAATTATTTTATATATTTCATGCGAAAATACGAAAATAATATATAAAAAACAAGTATTTCATTAATAATTATTTGCAATAGAGGTCTAAGATGTAAAAAATTGAAAATATTATTCCAGAAATCCCATTCAAAGTAAAAAAAGCCAGATTAATTCTGCTGAAATCTTTAGGATTAATAATAAGATGTTGATATATAATTAACACCGCGAATAATACTAACCCTATCCAAAAAAACAGGCCGTTTTGATTTAAAATACCTGCTGTTATAAGAAAAAACAAAGTCAGTAAATGAGCAGAAGCCGAAATGAATAATGCTTTTTTAATACCAAAATGCTCCGGTATGGAATGCAATTTGTTTTTTTTGTCAAACAGTTCATCAGGCAGGGCGTAAATAATGTCGAAACCACCCACCCAAAATAATACTGCTAAAGATAAAAACAATATAACAATGTTAAAATGGGGATATACCGCCAGAAACGCCCCTGCCGGGGCCAGAGAAAGGCCCATTCCGAGAATGAAATGTGAGAAATATGTAAACCTTTTGGTGTAACTATAACCCAAAATGATTATTAGCGCTACCGGGGCAAGCAAAAAACATGTCATATTTATGAACCATGTTGTTGCTATAAACAAAATAATATTTACAACGAGAAATATGTAAGCGTTTTTTATTGATATCTTTCCCGAAGGAATTACTCTTTGCTGTGTTCGAGGGTTTTGGGCATCATAATAGCGGTCAGTAATCCTGTTAAACGACATGGCTGCATTGCGTGCAAAAACAACACATAAAATAATCAAACCTATTTTAAAAGCTTCGAAATCGGTTTTGGCCTGTTCTACTGCCAAAAAATATCCTATCACAGCAAAAGGCAGGGAAAAAATACTGTGGCTTATTTTAACCAGCGATGAATATTTTAAAATACGTTTTAAAAAACCTGTCATAATTAATTAAACAACAGCCCTTAATCCGTAAATTATTGAGGATTATTGGTTTTTTTCTTTTTAAAAAGGTCGGCTACAAGATAACCCAATAATATTCCGAGTATGATATTGTAATAAGGATTGGATTTCAGGGCGCAAGCCCCACTAGCACAACCCACAAAATAGTAATAAAAAAACCCGACAACTCCGCCCGCAACAATCCCAATAATATGTTTTAAGGCAAAAAGGTCTTTCAGTTTTTTTTTCTTTGAAGTTTTATCCGGCTCTTCCAGATTTGATTCTTTATTTTCCATAAGACTTATTGTAACAAGTTTATTGCAGTAACAAGAGTTTCTTTTGATTGCACCCCGGTATAAAGGTATTCGGGATTGCCATTCTTAAAAATTATTACAGTCGGCAGGTATTTTATGTTGTATTTAAGTGAAGTAATTAAGTTTTTATCTGTATCAAGCTTGCCGATAACCGCCTTACCTTTCATTTCCAAAGCTATCTCTTCCAAAATGGGAGCCATCAACCGGCAGGGCCCGCACCAAACAGCCCAGAAATCGACCAGCACTATGCCGTTTTTAATGGTTTTTTCAAAATTGTCATCATTAAGAATCAGTACATTATTGACAACATTTTGATTGTCATTGTTAATGCCACTGGAAATAGTTAATGGAGAAAGAATAAAAGATAACAGTAATAAGGCGTGAAAGATTTTCATTTTTATAATGTTTGCTTTTTGCAATCAATAATCAAACCAATTTATTTTAACTTGATTACGGTAATGCCATCGCCGCCAAGGTCAATATGCTCATTTGCAAAAGACTCAACTTGCTTGTGGTGAGATAAATACTGATGAATAATATTCCGCAGAATGCCAGAGCCTTTACCGTGCAGTATTCTCACTTCATAAATTTTTAATAACAGGGCGTCGTCAATATATTTTTCCACCATATCGGTGATTTCTGCCGCTTTAACACCCCTTACATCAAGTGTTGTATGAAAAGCTGCTATTTTGTCATTGAGCTGATGGATAAATTCGGAATAATTGCTGCCGGAAAGTATTTTCTCTTGCTTTTTATAATCTCTTTTATCAATTACTTCAAGATGGCTCAATGGAACAGACAAACGGAGGTTGTCATAAAGTACTATGGCGTTGTCCTTTTTGATATCAATTATTTCACCCATGTTTTTTTGCCCCGGTATTTTAACCAGACTGCCTATTTCCGGCATAAGATGTTTTTTTTCTTTTGGCTCTGTCATTTTATTGAGGCCTTTTTGTTTTTTAGGAGTGTTATCTTCTTTCAATTTTTCTGTTTTGTTGATGTTTGTAATCAGCTCTGCATTTATTTTTTTTAATTCAGTCCTTGCCTTGTGTGTTTGTTCTTTTGCGGCCCCGGATTCAATTATTTCCCTGATGGTATTTTCAATAGTTTTATTTGCCTCTCTTATTAAAACAACGGCTTCCTCACGAGCATTTTTCAGAATAATTTCTTTTTTGGTTTCTGTTTCGGAAAGAAGTTTCTGATATTTTTCAATTATTTCAGCCAGAAAATCATCGGCCAGCCTGATTTGTGCTTTTTGTTTTTCAAATTCTTCTTTATCTTTCTCAAATTGCCGGATTTGTTTTTCGAAAATTATTTTTTCCCGACCGGAAATTTCCATGGCCTTTTCGATAATCTGTTTCGGATAGCCTGAACTTTCGGCAATTTCAAGGGCAAATGAATTTCCCGGTATTCCTGTTTTAAGTTTATATAAAGGCCGCAAATTAATTTCGTCGAATTGCATGGCAGCATTTACAAATCCTTCCGTCAAGGATGCCATATCTTTAATGTTTGCATAGTGTGTTGTAACAAGGCCGAAAGCACCTGTATTGTTTAGAGTTTCCAGAGTAGCTTCTGCAATAGCGCCTCCCAGAGAAGGTTCCGTGCCGCTGCCAAATTCATCAATCAGAAAAAGAGTCTTGTTATCGGAATTTTCAAGAAGTATTTTCAGGTTTTTCAAGTGTGAACTATAGGTGCTGAGGTCTTCTTCTATGGATTGTTCATCCCCGATTTCAATAAAAATATTTTTAAATATCCCGCTGACAGAACCTTGCCTGACCGGAATAAGAAACCCGCATTGCAACATATATTGCAGTAGCCCTGCTGTTTTCAGGCAAACGGATTTACCGCCGGCATTGGGCCCGGAAATCACCATAATTCGTTGTGATTTTTTCAGGCAGATGTCCCAGGGAATTATTACTTTTTGTCTTTGTCTCAAATGTAGGTATAGCAGGGGGTTTTTGGCTTGAATCCATTCTATATGGGGATCTTCTTGTATTTTCGGTTTTATGGAATCTGTATCTATTGCAAACAAAGCTCTGCCCCTGATGAAATCAATTTGCGCTAGAAATAAAAGCAGCTCAGACAATTCCGGGATTTGTGGCCTGATGAAATCCGTGAACAGTATAAGTATTTTGATTATTTCTTTTTGTTCCTCATTTTCAAGCTCCCGCAACAGGTTATTCATTTCAAAAATCTCGGAAGGCTCAATAAAAACAGTTTGTCCTGTGGCAGATTCATCATGAATATATCCTTTTACCCTGCGTTTGTTAGAAGCGCTGACCGGAATAACGCAACGCCCGTAGCGCATGGTAATTTCGGTATCATGTGCAACCGTATTATCATCTTTAAGATGCTGAAGTATTTGCCTTAAGCGCCCTTCCGTTTTATGCTTTATAGCGGAAATATTACTTCTGATTTTTTTTAATTCCGGAGAAGCGTCATCACGAATTTCATTTTTATCATTGAGAATTCGGTTAATTTTCTTTACCACCTCTTTGTTGTATTCTATGGCAGAAACCATATTGTATAGAAAGGGCGATGTGTTTTTTCTGGCTTTTATGTAATTAATAATGTTCTCGGTGATGACTAAAGTGGTTCTTAATTCCGCCAGATTTTCAGGCTCCAGATAAGTTCGTTCAATTTTAATCCTCTGAAATTCGGCATCAAAATTATAATAAGTATCTGCGGGAAATGGGTCTGAAAATTTTAATATCTCGACGAGCTCTTCGGTGCGGGACAAATTTTTTTCAATTATAACAATATCGTCACAAAAAGAAACTTCTAAGGCAAGGTTACGTCCTTTTTCTCCTAAGCACAAGCCGGAAACCATTTTCAGTACCAGGTCAAAGCCTGTTTTTTTTTCTGTTATGCTGCGCTCATTCATTTTGCTTTGCTAACCAAATATTCATAAACGCTTTTGTAGGTTTCAATGCCCCGGGAAAGTGAATATTTTTCCAACGCCACAGCTCTTATACTTTCAGGAGATAACTGTAAAAGTTCTGGAATTTTTTGTATGGCATGTTGATATGCTTCTGTGGTAAAATCATGAATCAGCAGCCCGGCTTTATTTTCTTTTATCAATTGGTCAACGTCGCCAATTCCCGAATTGGTGATAAAAGGTATTCCAAGACTCATTAACTCTCCCATTTTTGTAGGTGACGATGCGGTTTTAGAATAAACCGGCCTGATAAAAAATACGGATAATCTTGCAAGAGACAACAACGAAGGCATATCGTTACGGCCTGCTTTGACAACCCTGATTTTTTCAGCAGGGATGTTTTTTTCTCCGGCTTTTTTATAAATAATTTCAGGATTGTCAGGAGTAATAATTAAAAATTTGGCATCGGGATACTGCATGAGTAATTGTCCGAAAAAGTCAAGCATTTCATCGGGCATATACCAGGTTCCAAGCGAGCCGGAATAACTAATAATAAAGTCATTTGGCTTTATTTGTAATTTTTCAGTTTTGGATTTTAAAATATTTTCGTCAATATTTTGCCTGGAAAAAAAATTTGTATCTGCGCAACAAGGAATTACTGTTGTTTTATTCTCCAGAGCCTGAATATTGTACTTTTTTATCAGTTCTTTTTTCCCTTTTTCGGTGAGGGAAATCAAGGTGTCGGCATTTAGTAAATATTGATATTCCTTTTTTTTAAAGTATTTATAAATCAACAAATAAAAAGGATTTTTCAGGTTCCATAATTTACCTTCCACTCTTTCGTCAGGCCAAAACCCCCGCATATCAAAAATAAAGGGAGTCTTTCTTTTCAGCTTTAATGCAAGGCCTCCAAAAGACGCTATGTAACTTCGGCAGTGAACTATAGAAAAAGAATGAGCCTTATTAAGTTTTTTTACATACCTGATTAATTTGAAAATATCAAACACTGTTGAAAACACCGGCGGCTTTTTTGTATATTTCATCGGGAACCATGAGATATTGGTGCCTTTCAGCAGCGCTTCGACAGAGATTTTAAACTCTGAAAAAGCTTCTTTTTTTTCGAAGCTCAAAATATATATCTGATAACCTGATTCTGCCAGGCCTGTTAAATAGGGCAAAATCTGCGACCTGCCAAGAGGGTCGGTAAGGCCGTCGTAGGTGATATAAAGTACTTTGGCAGGATGATTCATGAAAAATTGTAAAACTAAATCAACTTTCAGGCAAAGTTATTACTTTCTTTGCATGTAAACATTCAAATGTTTTCAGAACCCTGCAATACTGATTTTTGATAATATAATTCTAATCTACCTTTAAAATTTTATCAGACAGTTATGTCCCCGAAAGTTTATTTCTCCGGCAGATTATTTGAATTATCCGCAATGAAAATACTTCTCAACAAGCCTTAGCAGCTCATCTTTATTATCTTTGAGTTTTTCTCTTAAGTCCCTGTCGTCATAAGCTTTCAATCCTTTAACAGTCCCCTCTAAAATATTTTGTGAAAAAACGTCATATTTTTTATAAATCTCAGCCTGTTGTTCCAGGATTTCGGCAGAGTCCCAGCAGGAGAATGGGAGAGTCTGAAGGCATTTGGCTTTTTCTTTATGTTTTTCCGAGAAGATGTTCACATCCACATAAGTTTTTTCCGCAAACTGCAATGCATTTTCCATTTCAAGTCCATGGCGGGCAGCAACTGTCAACCCGGCCATAAGCAGATAAATGTCTGCCGAACCGTCGGGGCAGCGAAATTCTACGGTTTGTTTGTCGCTGAAATCTTCTGTAGGAATGGGTTCAAGAGGATTGGCCTTGCTTATCATGTCGTTTATCCCACACCATCCCAGAGGTACGCGCACCAATACCGAACGGTTGCGGTCGCCCCAGCATATATTGGTGGGGGCTTCCTGGTGAGGCACAAGGCGGAAATAGGATGTGGGGTTTGTATTGCCAAAAGCCGTGAGCGAAGGTGCAAGGGTTAAATATCCCGCAATGGCTTTTCTGGCGGTATCGCTTAATATGCCATCTTTTACCATCACATTTTTGCCGTCTTTCATCAGGCGTGTGTGAATGTGCATGCCGCTGCCGGCCTTTCCAACGGTTATTTTGGGGGCAAAAGTAACATTAACGCCATAGCTGTACGCTAAATTGCGGATTATCCATTTTGAAATCACCAGTTGGTCGGCGGCATCTTCCACGGCAACGGGTAAAAATTCAATTTCATTTTGTTCATAGTTCAGGTTGTTAATTGAAAAATTACCTACTTCAGAATGCCCGTATTTGATATATCCGCCGCATTGAGATATCAGATGCAATGCTTCCGTGCGAAAATCACCCCATTTATTGTAAGGGGCCGATTCATGATAGCCTCTTTGGTCGGTGGCATTAAAAAGTTCATCCTTTTCGCTGATGATATAATACTCCAGCTCGCCCATGGTTTCAAAGGAAAACCCGGTTTTTTCTTTTAACACTTTGTGTGCTTTATGTAAAACATATTCGGGAGATGATGCCAAATGTTCACCGTCTTTGTTAAAATAAGAACATAAGATATCGAGAGTGGGTATTTCTGAAAACGGATTCATATAAGCGGTGCGAAAACGTGGAATGACATATAAATCGCTTGAACCCGCCTCAATATAGGAAAACAGACTGGAACCATCCACGCGTTCTCCTGTGGAAAGGCAGGTGTCTAAATGCTTTTTGTTATTAATAATAATATTCATTGTTTTCAAACGGCTGTCGCCACCCACATACCTGAAATTAACCATTTTTATTCCCTTTTCGGAAATAAAACGGATGATGTCTTCTTTTGTAAAATCAGTGGTTGGTTTGTTCAGAAACTGAACGAGCGGATTAGGATTTAAATCAAAATAAGATGTGTCTCTCATGATAAAAAATTTAATTAATAAAATAAGGGGTTCAAACTTAATAAAATATTCTTGAATAACAATCAGTCAAGGTTAAAAGCAATATGATTCAATCACATTCTTTGTCGGAATAATCGAAAATACAGGCTCTTTAAGAAGCCGCCACTGCTGTTTTCTGAAAGATATCATAAATGTAATAAGTTATTACTTCAAATACATAAAGTGACGGCATTAATTTTACACTATGAAAAATCATATAAAATTTATAATTTTGCGGCGGAAATCTCTTCGTAGCTCAGCTGGTAGAGCAATTGACTCTTAATCAATGGGTCCGGGGTTCGAGTCCCCGCGAGGAGACATAGCAGTTATCAGTGAACAGTTAGATGATGGGGGTTGAAAAGCTGATGATTTTTTTAAGGAAGGACGATTTTGTTTATACAGAATTGTCCTTTTTTATTTCAGGAAATCAATGTTTCTTTTAAGGGTTTTATAACCAATCCAACGGATAGCCGAATCGCTGAAAATTTTATCAAATTCGTCTTCGGTCAGATTTTCAAAATCTTCTTTTTTCAGGGCTTTTAGCTTTTCTGAAACAGGGAAAATACTTTTGCCTGATTCGATATTTTTATTCCACGGACAAACATCCTGGCATATATCGCAGCCGTAAATGTAATTATTAAATTTATCACGTATTGCTGTTGGTAATTCTGTATTTTTCTGCATGGTAAAATTAGAGATACATTTTCGCACATCCAATCCTGAATCGTCTGACAGCGCTACGGTGGGACATGCTTCAATGCATAAATTGCAATCTCCGCAGTTATTTGGTACAGACGTGTCATAATCCAGTTTGATATCAGTAATTATTGTCCCGATAAAATTAAATATTCCATATTTCTCGTTAATAAGGAGGGTATTTTTCCCTATCCAGCCGTTACCGGCAAGTTTCGCCCATGCTTTTTCAAGTACAGGGCCTGAATCAACAAAAAGTTGTGTGTTTTTACTTCTGGTTTCAGTGGTAATAAAATCTACAACAGGTCCTAATCTTTCTTTTATCACATCGTGATAATCCCGGCCATGAGCATATCTCGAAATTCTGTAGTGTTGTGCTTCGGGAAGCGTGTCCTCATTAAAATAATTATACAAAACAGAAATAACGGATTTTGCGTTTGGTGATACAAGCCGGGGGTCGGCACGTTTTTCAGTGTCTTTTTCTAAATAATCCTTTAGGGCATGAAACCCGCGTTTGACCCATTGATTCAAAAACGCCAAATCATTTTCTAAAATCTCAGCTTGAGCAAACCCGCATGCAGAGGCGCCTGTATCAAGGATTTTCTTTTTCAGAAGGGCTGAAAAGTTATCGGCAAGCATTGTTGTTACTGAAAAAGTGTTTGCTGGGTGTTTGGATTAATCCTTCCAAGATGCTTATATGCTTTTTCGGTGGCTTCTCTCCCGCGGGGAGTGCGCATCAAGTATCCTTCCATAATCAGAAAGGGTTCATACACTTCTTCAATGGTACCGGCATCTTCGCTGACTGCTGTTGCAATAGTGTTTAACCCAACTGGCCCGCCTTTGAATTTATCAATAATAGTGGTAAGTATTTTAATATCCATTTCATCCAGCCCGTTTTGGTCCACATTAAGAGCAGATAAAGCGATATTGGTAATTTTTATATCAATAATCCCGCTTCCTTTTATCTGTGCAAAGTCGCGGATACGCCGCAACAAAAGATTGGCAATACGCGGGGTTCCCCTGCTGCGGCGGGCAATTTCAAAGGCGGCATTTTTTTCGACCTTTACATTAATAATATCTGCAGAACGTTCAATAATGGATTGCAATATTTCCGAATCATAATAAGAAAGCCGTGTGTTGATACCAAAGCGGGAACGCAGCGGGGCAGTAAGCAATCCGGAGCGGGTAGTAGCTCCGATTAGTGTAAATGGGTTCAGGGCTATTTGTATGCTTCTGGCATTCGGGCCGCTTTCAATCATGATGTCAATCTTGTAATCTTCCATGGCCGAATACAGATATTCTTCTATTACAGGCGAAAGGCGGTGTATTTCATCAATAAACAATACATCGTTGGGCTCCAGATTGGTAAGCAGGCCAGCCAGGTCGCCGGGTTTGTCGAGCACGGGCCCGGATGTAACTTTAATCCCTACACCCAATTCATTGGCAATTATATAACTTAAAGTGGTTTTTCCTAATCCCGGAGGCCCGTGTAACAACACATGGTCAAGAGATTCACCTCGCTGTTTGGCTGCCTGAACAAAAATTTTAAGGTTTTCAACCACCTGCCCCTGTCCGAAAAAAGTTGCAAAAGAACTTGGCCGTAAGAATTTTTCGTATTCGAGCTCGTTAGGAGTGAGATGTTCTTTGTCGGGATTCAGAATGCTGTCTGGCATCTTTATTGATTTTTAAACAAAAATAACGCTTTCCTGAATAATATTTGCTTAAAAGAAAAACAAATAACTATAAAATACTCATAATCAAAAATGAGTATGATAAAATCCTTTAAAAAATGTATTTTTTAGTAACAAATTACTCAAATATCGGAAAACTTAAGTAATTTAGCAACATGAAACAAGAAAAAGATAAAACTATGAGACAAATACTGGTTGCTATTGATTTTTCAAAACATTCAGTAAAGGCATTGGAATTTGCCATTGTTATTGCAAATGTTGTCAGTGCGCAGATTATGATGGTATGGGTGGATAAACCCGAATCCGAAGATTCTATTTTTGATAATACATCCCACGAACATCGCCAGGAAGCAAAACAACGCCTCGAAGAACTGATAAAAAAATATTCCAAACAACTGAAAAAAGGGAAACTTACTTATAAACTACGCAAAGGAAAAGTTTATAAAGAAGTAGCCAATCAGGCACATTATAACGATGCGTATCTGATTATTGCCGGCTCACATGGTGTTTCGGGATTTGAATCTTTCTGGATTGGCAGTAACGCAAACAAAATCGTTGCGTACTCTCCTTGCCCCGTGATTACCATGCGCGATACGTTTCCGTTGAAGAAAACCATCAAAAAGGTAATTCTCCCTATTGATAATTCAATGTCCACAAGACAGAAAGTACCTTTTGCTATGGAGTTTGCTAAATGTTTCTGTTCCGAAATCCATGTGCTGGAACTGCAATCTTCTTCTTTGAAAACTATTCGCAGCAAAGTATCAAGTTATACTGCCCAGGTTTCAAAATTCCTGAAAGAAAACGGAGTGAATCATGTTGTTAAATCCGTTGATGCAGATAACATCACTTCCGCAACCATCAAGTATGCCGAACAAATAGACGCTGACCTCATAATTATCATGACGGAACAGGAAGAAGAATTGTCGAACATCTGGCTTGGCCCTTATGCCCAGCAAATGGTAAACAATTCGCCCATCCCGGTTATGAGTGTTCACCCCAAAGAAATAGAATATTTAGCAAAATAGTTATCTCATGAAATACTTCGGTGTTTCAATTTTATTTGTATTTTTTTTTAGCATTATTTCGTTGAGGCTTGCCGCCCAACAGAAAATTACTGTTATAGAAGACCCGCGCATTGTTTCTTTGGTCGAAAAACACAAATACCTGAATCAGAAACAGAAAATAAGCGGATGGCGTGTACAGATTTTTTTTGAATCAGGCAATAATTCAAAAAAACGGGCACATGATAAAAAAGGCATCTTTATGGCCATGTTTCCCGAACAGGGTGTTTACCTGATGTTTCAATCGCCTTATTATAAAGTTCGTGTGGGAGATTTTCGCACACGTATGGACGCGGAAGGGTTTAAACAAAAACTATTAGATGAATTTCCGGATGCTTTTGTGGTAAAAGATGAAATAAATTTTCCGGAATTATAACTGCAAAAGTTACACCCTAATCCATATTGTAGAAACCATAATACTGCTCGTTGTATTTTGGCAGCACCGAACCCCTGCCCACGAAAAGAAATTGTTTACCCGAAATTCTTTCCATTTTCGGGAGGTTAGCTCTGACTTTATAAGCCCCAATATTGGTAATCATAGACCTGTTTATTTCTCCTTCAGGCGAAATAACAGCTTTTGCAACCCAGAGTTTATCATCTATGGCAACACGCGGTTTGTCAGCAAACTTGGCACTGGAAATATTGTCGGCATAATCATAGTAAAAAATACACAAGCCGTTTTCATAAGGATAAGCCTGGCAGAAGAATTCAGCATATGCTGCTTTGCTGGCAACATTTTTGTTTAGCATGCGCAGCCATTCAATCTGCCCATCGGTGTCAAAGCACATAAGTGTGATGTGTTTGAAATAATAAGTGGTTGATGAAGTGCTTCCGGAAGAGGAAGTGGATGTTACATAATATCGGTGCTCAGAACAGTAAAATATTTTTCCATTAATAAGAAATAAGTCAAAAGGCCCGCGTATGCTTTCTTTCAGCCATGGTTTGTAATCAGCATATTCCGTTTCAAAATCTTTATCTATTTCATAAGTTTTAAATAAACCTTCTGTATTTGTATTGATAATGTCTTTGCTCAGAAAAAATAATTGTTTATTTTGAGGAATAAACGTGCCAACGGTGGTAACCATATTCAGCCCGGACACATATACTTTTCCCTCTTTTGTTATTAATGTTCCGTATGAAAATCCTTCATAGATAAAATCTTTTTTTGTTATTATTTTATAGGATTGCGGGCGGTCAAATAATGCAATAAACAGCTGTGGCTTGATTTTTTTTATTTTTTCCGCATTGCATGAGGCAATCACTACAAGTTTGCCATTAACATAGTCCACAACAAGGTTGTCGTTGTTTGGAGTTACTCCAAAAACCATGTTAAAATCAACGGAATCACTCCATACAAGCGAAAGATTTTTGTCAAAAATATCAATGTAGTGAATTACGGGTGCTTCTTTAAAGCTTGGTTTGTCTGAATTTTGAATTTCAGAGTTAACAACTATCAGGAAAGTGCTGTCGCAGGAATAGAATATGTCAGGCGAACCTGTGAATTTATGCCTTTTGCCGTGAAGGGGATATTCTTTTGTTACCAGTGGATTCATGTCGTTATCCGTGATAAGTATCCTGTTTGCTTTTGCATATTGCGACATAGGGTTGGCATTGTCATCCATTGAGCCGTAAAAAACAATATAATCATGGAAAGAACCAATGGAGACCGTTACAGGGGATTCGGGAGGAATTCCCGTTTCGTTGAATTCACTCAGATTGCTGTTGTAATTACGGATGAAAATGCTGTGCTTGGTTTGCTGAAAGGGTTTGTTGTGTGGTATGGTAAAAACCGCTTTTGGACTTTGGATATCAGTCCGTGTAAAATACTTAAAATCGTATTTGTCTTTGCTGTTGTCGAAACTTATCCATTTAATATCATTTTGCGCCGACAGAGAAAATAATAACGCCTGCATAATGATTAGTAAGAGTATTTTTTTCATGATAAATGAATAATTAAAAATTTAAATAAAAATAAAAGCCATAAGATTTATTAAAGTGTGCCGAAACGACACAGCTTAATAATTTAGCTTGTAGTAATTAATCAAAAGAGTATTTAATTTCTGTTGATGGCATTCAGGTCAGTGAAAGCAATTTTAAGTCTTTCAACAATAGATTTTTCTCCCTCGCGAAGCCAGGCACGCGGGTCATAATATTTTTTATTGGGCTTGTCATACCCTTCGGGGTTTCCTAATTGCCCCTGTAAATAAGCCTCATTTTTTTTATAGTAATTAAAAACTCCCTCCCAGTAAGCCCATTGAGTGTCAGTGTCGATATTCATTTTGATAACACCGTATGAAATAGCTTCCCTGATTTTTTCAGGCTCGGAACCTGAACCCCCATGAAACACGAAATTCACGGGGTTTTCCGGAGTGTTGTATTTTTGTGTTATGTATTGTTGGGAGTTGAAAAGAATAATGGGTTCAAGTTTTACATTTCCCGGTTTATAAACGCCGTGTACATTGCCAAAAGAAGCTGCAATAGTAAAACGGTCGCTGATTTTACTGAGCCGTTCGTAGGCATAGGCGACATCTTCGGGTTGAGTGTAAAGCTTGGAACTATGAATATCGCTGTGGTCCACACCATCTTCTTCTCCTCCTGTTATACCCAATTCAATTTCTAATGTCATGCCGATTTTACTCATGCGTTCAAGATACTTTTCACAGGTGGCAATGTTTTCTTCCAGAGGTTCTTCTGACAAGTCAAGCATATGAGAACTAAATAATGGCTTTCCTTTTTCATTAAAGAATTTTTCTCCGGCATCCAGCAAACCATCAATCCAGGGTAGGAGTTTACGGGCTGCATGGTCGGTATGTATGATTACGGGAACTCCATAAAACTCTGCCATCTGGTGAATGTGTAATGCGCCCGAAATAGTTCCAGCAATAGCGGCTTTTTCTCCGGCATTGTTTAGAGACTTACCTCCAAAAAACAAACCTCCTCCATTAGAAAACTGAATTATAACAGGAGAATTAACTATCCGGGCCGCTTCCATAACTGCATTCACAGAATTAGTTCCCACTACATTAACTGCAGGCAGTGCAAATTTGTTCTTTTTAGCTACATTGAAAATATATTGCAGGTCGTCTCCGGTAACAACACCGGGGCCGATTTTGTTTAAAATGGAATCAGACATAAAATATATGTTTTAAAGGTTAGTCGGCTAATACAATAATTTTATTTTTTTTAATTTCCACAACTCCGCCGGAAATTTCAATTTTTGTAATCTGATTATTTTGCTCTGTGATAACGATATTACCTTTTTTTAATAAGGCAACAATTGGCGCATGGTTATTAAGGACTTCAAAAGAACCTTCTTTGCCCGGAAATTTCACTCTTTGTATTTCACCGCTAAAAATAGTTGTTTCGGGCGAGATTATTTCTATATGCATATTTCCTGAACTTATGTGCAGTTATTGTTTTAAGAGTTTTTTTCCTTTTTCTATGGCCTCTTCTATAGTGCCGACATTATGAAAGGCAGCTTCGGGATATATATCAACTTCTCCGTCAAGTATCATGCGGAAGCCTTTGATAGTATCTTCAATATTCACAAATTTTCCTTCCAGCCCGGTGAATTGTGTGGCAACAAAAAACGGCTGGGAAAGAAATCTCTGAACTCTGCGGGCACGTTGAACTATAAGTTTATCTTCATCAGAGAGTTCGTCCATACCAAGAATAGCAATAATATCCTGCAATTCATTATAGCGCTGTAATATTTGTTTTACTTTTTGAGCGACAATATAATGGTCTTCGCCTACCACATCGGGGGTAAGAATACGAGATGTGGAATCAAGTGGGTCAACGGCAGGATAAATACCTATTTCAGCAATTTTTCGGCTTAAAACCGTTGTGGCATCCAGATGGGAGAATGTGGTGGCGGGTGCTGGGTCGGTAAGGTCATCGGCAGGAACATAGATGGCCTGAACAGAGGTAATGGAACCGTTTTTTGTTGATGTGATGCGTTCCTGCAGGATACCCATTTCAGTTGCAAGGGTTGGCTGATACCCAACGGCAGAGGGCATACGCCCCAATAATGCAGAAACTTCAGAGCCGGCCTGGGTAAAACGGAAAATATTGTCAATGAATAGCAAAATGTCACGCCCGCTGGTTTTTTCATCTCCATCTCGGAAATATTCTGCAAGGGTTAATCCCGAAAGAGCAACGCGTGCACGCGCACCGGGAGGCTCGTTCATTTGTCCGAAAACCAGGGTCGTTTGTGAATTGCTGATTTCATTTCTGTCAACCAATGACAAATCCCAGCCTCCTTTTTCCATGTCTTCTTTAAACTTTTCACCATAACGGATCACCCCGGCTTCAATCATATCTCGCAGCAAGTCGTTGCCTTCACGTGTACGTTCACCCACACCACTGAAAACAGACATGCCTGAATATTTTTTTGCAATGTTATTGATAAGTTCCATGATGATGACCGTTTTGCCAACACCGGCACCACCAAACAACCCAATTTTTCCTCCTTTGGCATATGGTGTGATAAGGTCAATAACTTTAATACCGGTATAAAGAACCTCCTTTGATGTTGCCAAATTTTCAAAGGTTGGAGGTTCGCGATGGATAGTGTAGGTTTTTTCTTTTGAAACCTGTTCTATGCCGTCAATGGTATCGCCAATAACATTAAACAGCCTGCCCCGAATGTAATCTCCTACGGGCATGGATATCTGGGACCCGGTACATTTTACCTCAACTCCGCGACGCAACCCGTCAGTAGAATCCATAGCGATACATCTCATGGTGTTCTCTCCGACATCCTGCTGACATTCCAGTATGAGTTTTTCTCCATTATCTTTTTGCACTTCGAGCGCATCATAAATTTTAGGCAGGTCTTCTTCTTTTTCAAAAATAACATCTACCACTGCGCCGATAATTTGGTAGATTTTTCCTTTGCTTTTTGCAGACATTATGATTATTTATAAATTAGGTAAATAAAACTAAAGCTACAAAAATAGTGTTTTTGAAATAAAAAAAGCGTTAGCTCGCAAAATATCTTTTAATTTTGCCTGTTCATTATGCAAAAACATGCTTTGAGAGTTTATAATGATATAAATTCAATTTGTTGCGATTTCCAGACAGTGGTTTCCACGGGAACCTTTGACGGAGTGCATTCAGGCCATCGTGCTATCATAAAAAAAATGACGGAAATTGCAAAAGATAAAAATCTTAAAACTGTAATTGTTACTTTTGAACCTCATCCGCGTATCGTCCTTAAAAAAGACCAGCAAAAATTAAAACTGCTTACAAGCATAAAGGAAAAGTTGAAACTTTTTGAAATGCTTGGTATTGATGATGTTGTACTGATAGATTTTTCGGAACAATTTGCCCGGACAAGCTATGAATCGTTTATTAAGGATTATCTCGTTAAAAGGTTAAAATCAAAATATATTACCATTGGCTTTGATCACCGTTTTGGTGAACAGCGCTCAGGAACTCAAGAGAAACTTCGTGAACTCGGAAAAGCATATAATTTTGATGTTGTTGAAGTGGCTCCCGTAGCGATTAATGGCTTAGTAGTAAGTTCTACCAAAATAAGAAACTTGCTTCAGGACGGGCAGACTAAGCTTGCAGCCCAATTACTGGGGTATCCCTATATGATTACAGGCAAGGTTGTAAAAGGTTCTCAAACAGGACAAAAAATCGGGTTTCCAACAGCAAACCTTGCGGTTGAAGAACCCTACAAATTGATTCCTGCCGTCGGCGTATATGGAGTCATGGTAACTATAGGCGATGCCTGTTATAAAGGAATGTGCAATATTGGCTATAAGCCAACATTCAAGAAAAACTCGCTATCCATCGAAGTTCACATTTTTGATTTTCAGGAAAATCTTTATAATAAAGAACTGAAATTGAATTTTCATTTTTTTATTCGTCATGAAAAAAAATTCGAAAGTCCTGATTTATTAGCCAAGCAGCTTATTTCTGATAAAGAACTGGTATTAAAGAAATTTTATGAGAAATAGTTTAAGCAATAACCATATTATATATTTTATGGTGTTTTGCAACATGGTATATTCATTTTTTTCTTTCGGGCAGATTGAGGAAACGATGAAACAAAAAGTATTTTACTCTCTTGATGAAGCCATGAAAAATCCCGACCAGGTTTACAGGCTCAAATTACAGAAGAAGAAACTTAAACAAATACCCGCAGAGGTTTTCCTCTTTAAAAATTTATATGAGCTGAACCTGTCACACAACAAAATAAAAGAAATGCCAGAACAAATATGTTTGTTAAACGGATTGCATATTTTAAACATTTCGCATAATAAACTAACTGATATTCCCTTTTCTCTCGGGGAACTTGATAGTTTAACAATTCTGAACCTTTCAAAAAATAAGCTTAATATGCTTCCTTCGAGTATTGGCATGCTGAAGTCATTAACAACTCTGGATGCTTCTTCAAATAAGATTACCCTGCTGCCCTCATCTGTTGGAAATCTGTTGCAGTTGAAAACATTAATAATAAATCAGAATAACCTGACAAGCATACCTGCTGAAACAGGAAACCTGATGGCATTAAATTACCTGGATTTATGGGGCAATGCAATTTCTACGCTGCCCCGGGAAATTGGTAAACTGATAGCTACATTGAAAGAACTTGATATGAGAGTGATGCCGGTTAATTTTGAAAATCAGAAATATATACAGGACTTATTGCCTTATACACAAATTTATTTTTCAAAAAGTTGTAATTGTCAATGAAAAAACAACTCGTATTTTTTTTCGTATTTTTATTTTTTACCCAATGGGCCAACAGCCAGTCAAGCGATTTAGAAAAATATGGCATCGGATTTCTAATACCCGAAAAAGGCGCCCAGGAATTGTGTATAAATTTTCCGGCAGCAGTTTTTGATTTGTATGACACTCCCGGCGGAAATAAAATCGGTACTTTATACAAAAAGAATTTTGCAAACCTGATGTATTCATTGCAAAAAAATGCAGCATCCTTCCGCATCAGAAACGAGGATATGGCAGAATTCCAAAACAAAACATTTTTCCTGAAATATTTTGAAGAAAAAAATGGGGTTTTGAAAGTGCTTGCAAACAGCACAGGCAGGGGATTTTGGATATCAAAAAAAGATTTGGGTTATTTAAGAATTACCACGAAAAGCTGGTTTGATTTTTTTGTTGAGAAAAAAGAAAGTTTTTATCCGTCAATTGACATAGGACTTAATTTGCGTGAAAAACCCGAAGCAAAAAGCAAAAAAATTGCATTGCTGAAAGGCGATTATTATTTGGTAAATCTCACCGGTAAAACCGAAGGTTTGTGGGCTGAAGTCATTGTTAAAAAGTACAATTCCCTTCCATGTAAAGCCAAAGACATTAATACCTTGAAGCCTGTTTCAGAGCAGAGCGGCTGGATAAAAATTGTTGACGATTCCGGTACTCCCAATATTTGGTTTCATATTCATGGTTGCAAATGACGGAAAGCAAATTTCAATTTTATGAAGCATAATTGATTGTGTATAGAACAAAAAAATCTTAGTAAAAACCAATAAAAAAATTAATTTTGCAGCAAATAAATCACGGAATGTAGAATTTTGCTTAACAACGGAGGGGGATGGCTATGATAGAAACCATCAAATTCAATACGTTTAGCTGGATGCATATTTTAAATCCTAGCGACGAAAATTTCGATTACCTGATTGAAAATTACAACTTCCACCCCCTTGATATTGAGGACTGTCGAAGTAAAGTACAGCGACCCAAAATTGACATCTACGACGATTATTATTTTTTAATTCTTCATTTTCCCGTATTTGACAAAACCAATAAATTTCTTGACACCAAAGAAGTGAAAATATTTTGGGGTAAAGAATTTATTATTACCATCGGAAATTCACATTGGATCGTTAAGAAGTTTTTTAATTCAGTAAAAGAAGACCTTAACGCTTTTAAACTTGAACTAAGCTCCGAGACAAGTGATGCCCTGCTATACGAAATTATGGAGCGTTTAATGAAGGAAACTCTTGCACTTATCGGACGTATTGACAGCGAAGTAGAACAAATAAATTATGGATTGTTCAGGGCAAAATCCGATAAAATCATTGAAAAAATTTCGGTAACACGCAAAAATATCATTTTACTAGACACAAACTTCCGCCCCCAGTTACGTTTGTTTCACAAGTTTGAATCAGGTGAAGTGAAAGGATTTGCAGAGGATATGGAAGAATATTGGGGAAATATTCTTGACTACTATCAGAAACTCTGGGACGTGATAGAAGACGATAAGGAGTTAATTGAGGGCCTGGCAAAAACTTATGACTCACTTCAGACAAACCGCATCAATGAAATTATTAAAATTCTTACGCTTATTTCAACAGTGATGCTCCCAATGACATTTATTGCAAGTTTGTACGGTATGAATATCAACCTGCCTTTTCAAAGCCATTCTTCGGCTTTTTTAATAGTGTCGGGAGTTATGCTTGCAGTTGTCATTGTGTTTTTATGTTATTTCATTAAGAAAAAATGGTTATAGATTGTCTTTTTTCAACTTTGACATAAATTTTTCGGTATTAATAATATAGCGTACATGGGTTCCTTCTCCAATTAACCCTTCTTCATCCCATGCTTTTACAGAAAATTTGAGTTTATTACTTTCAATATATTCCAGTATTGCTTCACAGATAACTGTCGCTCCAATGCTTGTTGCTTTGAGGTGTCTCACTGAAACTTCGGTGCCTACAGTGTTGTAGCCCTCCGGTAAGTAATTATGCACTGCCTTTAATGAGGTATTTTCCATAAGTGCAATCATGGCGGGAGTAGCGAAAACTTCAACAAGACCTGAGCCATATTTAGCAGCAGTATCTTCAAATGCTACTTTTTTCACCTCTTTGTGAGAAAGTCCTATTTGCAAATTAAATATCATAAATTTATTCTTTAATAGTTAATAATGATTCTGCGTTTAATATCCGGGTGTAAACTTTGAGCCACAGGACAGTTAGCAATGGCATATTCTATTATCTTTTTTTCTTTTTGTCCGGGTTGCACAGATGAAAAATCAAATGTAAGGCCAATTTCTGAAATTCTTCTTGGATTTGTACCTATAACTTTCTTGATAATTACACTTGCACCATCTATGCTAAAATTGTGGCTTTTGGCGGCTAAACCAATTATGGTTAAAATGCAAGCCCCCATAGATGAGGCCACAAGGTCTGTTGGAGAAAAACTTGTTCCAAGCCCGCCGTTATCAACAGGGGCATTGGAATAAATCACCGTCCCTGCGCTTAAATGAGTTAGTTTTATCTGTAAATTCCCTGTGTATTCGGCTTTCATTGTTTCCATATAATATTTTTATCAAAAATAAAGGTTTTGATTGAAAATAGTCCCCCACGACAAATTGTTAATAATGCCATATTTAATACAAACTCTCTGTGATTCAAGAATAACACTTAACATATAGCATGCAAATAATTATGATTGTTAATTTTTGGTTAAACCCCCTGTTTACTAAATAAAAGAGAATAAATGAATTAACTTTGTTGTATGAAGAAAGGTGTTATCCACTTAATTGTCATTATAGCTTCTTTATCTTTAATTGGTGTAATTATCACGCAGCTTAAATGGGTTGACAGGGCAATAATATTGCGGACTCAGCAATTTAATTTTATGATTCAGACCGGGCTGACAAAAATTGAAAACGAACTTTATAATAATAAGAAATTACTTCAATCCGGAGTAATTTCAGATTCAAATTTGAAAACCAAAGATACTTTAAACCATATCGATTGGTTTGAAAAAACATATTGTGATGTCATTGATACGATGATGAAAAGCAATTTTGGCTGTTTCGAGGCTCATAAGGATTATATATACGGGCTTATTGATGCCAATAATGAAAAGATTATTTGTGGAAATTATTCTTCCCAACATATTCAGAAAATATTCAACTCAAAGTATAAAATATCTCTTGCCAGGGTATACGAAAAAAATCCCTATACTCTTGCTGTATTTTTCCCGGATGAAAAGCAATTGATAACACGAAAAATGTTTATATGGTTATTAGGAATTTCCGGGCTTTTTCTGTCGATTCTTGTCGGAAGCTTTTTATATATTATTTTTAATATTTTGAAGCAAAAAAAGATTTCAGAAATGAAAAATGACTTTATTAACAATATGACTCATGAGCTTAAAACACCTATATCCACAATTTCTGTAGCTGCCGAAATGCTCATGAGGCCAGAAGTAACTGACCATTGTGAAAAAACAGTAAAGTACGCCAATATTATCTATGACGAAAATATGAGGCTGAGAAACCAGGTTGAACAAGTATTGCAAATTTCGATACTTGATAATAAGGGTCTTAAAACTAACCCTACAGAAGTTGATGTACACAGGATTATAGAAAATTCAGTTGATATATTCAATCTGATAGTTAAAGAAAAACATGGTATCATAACTACAGACCTTTCGGCAGCTCATACTATCATTAATGTTGATGAACTGCATTTTATCAATGTAATAACAAATATGATTGATAATGCGATAAAATATTCTCAGGAGAAGCCTGAGATTAAGATTTCAACGTCAAATAAACATCACGGTATTGCTATTCACATCCAGGATAATGGACTTGGAATTAGGGCTGTTGACAGAAAACATATTTTTAAGAAATTTTTCAGGGTTCATACAGGCGATGTTCATAATGTTAAGGGCTTTGGCCTGGGGCTTTTTTATGTCAAATCTGTTATTGATGCACATCACGGCACTATTGAGTTGATCCAGTCCGAGATTGGCGAAGGCTCTGTTTTTGAATTGTATTTTCCATTTAATTTTAATAAAATAAATAACGATGAACACAACTTCACACAAAAGCAATAAAACAAAAATCCTGCTTGTAGAGGACGATCCTAACCTCAGTCTCGTATTAAAGGATTATCTGGAAATTCTGATGTATGAAACTGTTTTCGCAGATAATGGTGAAGATGCTCTGAATTTGTTTAATTCACAGTATTTTGACCTTATTATCCTTGATGTGATGTTGCCCAAAAAAGACGGTTTTTCAATTGCAAAGGATATAAGAAAAACCAATAAAGAAATTCCGATTATTTTTCTAACGGCCAAAACACTGAAAGAAGACCGCATTAAAGGATTTCAGCTGGGATGTGATGATTACATTACTAAACCATTTAGTACCGAAGAGTTAAGCCTTCGTATCGAAGCTATTTTACGGCGTTCAAAGAAAAAACAATTATTTCCTCTGATTGACAACAAAGAAGTGTATGAACTCTCCAGCTTAAATTTCGACTATACCAATATGGTGCTTAAGTCTTCATCTGGCGAACAATACCTTACCCGTAAAGAAGCAGATTTGCTTAAACTATTATGTGTAAATAAAAACCGTCTTGTACACCGTGAAATTGCCCTGAAATCCATCTGGGGCGACAGCGATTATTTTACAGGGAGAAGCATGGATGTTTTTATTACCCGACTGAGAAAATATTTAAAAGATGAAGAAAACATCAGTATTACCAATGTTCATGGCACCGGATTTAAACTTGAAGTAAAAGAGTAAATATTTTTTTGCTATTTTTTCCATAGCCGTTTCTTAGACATTGTTTGCGGCAAAGTTGTATTTTTGGTGATTAAAAATATTTATTTATGGATATAACTAATGCCAAAAGCCGTAAAGGAAGTTATGTTTTTTCTTTGATAATAATAGGAATATTATTTTTTATTTTTGGTTTTGTAACATGGCTTAACGGAGCATTGATACCGTTTTTAAAAACTGCCTGTGAACTTAATGATATAACTGCATATTTTGTAACTTTTGCGTTCTACATTTCTTATTTTGTAATGGCGATTCCTTCTTCAAAAATACTTGAAAAAATAGGTTTCCGCAAGGGTATGGCAGTGGGGCTAGCTATAATGGCTGTAGGAGCCGTTATATTTATTCCGGCAGCATTTGCCAGGTCATATGCTCTTTTCCTAACAGGCTTGTTTGTTCTTGGTACCGGCCTGGCATTGCTGCAAACTGCCGTTAATCCATACATAACTATTCTTGGCCCCATTGAAAGCGCAGCCAAAAGAATCAGCATTATGGGAATTTGCAACAAATTTGCCGGAGTGCTGGCCCCAGTGTTGCTGGCCTCTATTCTGTTAAAAGATGCAGAAGCGATAAAACTGAATCTGGCAAATATGACAAACTTCACAGAAAAAGCCGCCGTTCTTGATGCCCTTGCCGAAAGAATGGTTCTGCCTTATTTGTTGATGGCTTCTTTTCTGGCAGCCCTTGCCGTGATGATTCGTTTTGCAAAACTTCCTGAAATAAACCCCGAAAAAAGCGATATAAACCAACCAGAAGGCTATAACAAAAAAAATGGTATTTTAAAATATCCGCATCTGTTTTTGGGAGTAATTGCATTGTTTTTTTATGTGGGTGTAGAAGTTATTGCCGGGGATACTATCATACGATATGGCGAATCGTTAGGTGTGGCAATGAGCTCAGCAAAGTACTTTACTTCTTTAGTTTTAATATTTATGGTTATCGGCTATTTTTTTGGTGTACTCTTAATTCCCCGAGTAATCTCTCAAAAAAATGCTTTGGCTGTTTGTGCTGTGCTGGGCATAGTATTATCTCTTGCTGCAATCTATGTGTCTTCTTTCCGTATGTTCTCTATCCCATTTGTTGATTTGCTGACTTTTGAAATTATCCGAATACAGATTCCTTATACCGTTTTATTTGTTGCTATGCTTGGCCTTGCCAATTCTTTGGTATGGCCGGCTATATGGCCACTGGCACTTGACGGAATTGGCAATTATACAAAAATAGGGTCGGCATTTCTGATTATGGCAATAGCCGGTGGTGCGACTTTGCCTCTGGTTTACGGATGGTTAGCGCACCTATTTAACAGCACCCAACAGGCATATTGGATAACCGTGCCTTGTTATATCATTATCTTTTATTATGCAGTTGCCGGGCATAAAGTAAAATCAAGAAAAATTATTTAATTTTTAGAATTTATGAGCATACTGGTTTTTATTGCGTTGTTTTTCCCCGTATTATTAAGCGGTTTGTCTGTATTTTTATTTAGAACAGGTGAAAAAACAATGAAATTAATTCTTGCCTTTGGGGGAGGATTTTTGTTTTCTCTGACCTTCATTGAACTAATACCCGAAATATATTCCCGCGATGCTCATTATATGGGTTTCTTTGTTTTATTAGGTTTTTTTATACAACTATTATTGGATTTTATAACCAAAGGAGTTGAACATGGGCATCACAGCCAGCATGAAAATCTCGACCAGCCCTGCAGAAAAAAGAAAGAACCCATGGTTTTTTTAGGTTTGATGATAGGAATATGTATTCATTCATTTCTCGAAGGTATGCCGCTTTCCACAAATTTTCACAACGAAGAACTTCAGGGCAAACTTCTTACAGGTATTGTTATTCATAATATTCCGATATCAATAGTACTTGCCAGCTTGTTATTACATACAGGAATGCGAAAAGCGACAACCATACTTCTGTTATTGATTTTTGCATTTTCGTCTCCTCTGGGTACCATTACAAGTTTTTTTCTCGGAGAAAATATTATTGAGGATATGTCAAAATTTTTCAGTATCATACTTGCCATAGTGGTAGGCATTTTTCTTCACATCTCAACAACAATTTTATTTGAATCAGACGGAAATCATAAGTTTAATTTCAGCAAAATTTTTGTCATCCTCTTGGGGTTTTCTGCTACAATTCTGTTAGCATTACTAATTCACTAAAACTTATTTTTGAGGTACTTGGATTTGTTGTTAAAACAATTTTAAGAGCAGGCGTTGATTTTTAATTTCAAGCATTAATTAGTCTCATATTCTTCTTTTTTCGCTTCATTCCAAAAGACATCCATTTCGGCTAAGGATAAATCCTGAATTTTTCGGCCGTTTTCTTTTGCTTTTTGTTCGATATAAGTAAAGCGTTTTATAAATTTTTTATTAGTCCGTTCAAGAGCGTCTTCAGGATTTATTTGAATGAACCTGCCATAATTCACCAGGGCAAACAGCAAATCGCCGAATTCATTTTCGATTTTATTTTTGTTGATATTTTCCTGATTGTCGGTTTCCTTTTTTAATTCACTCAACTCTTCAAGCACCTTTTCATAAACCTGTGAAGTATTTTTCCAGTCGAAACCCACTCCACTTACCTTTTCCTGTATCCTGTATGCTTTCACAACTGCAGGCAACGAAACCGGCACTCCGGCTAATACTGATTTTTCCCCTGTTTTTAGTTTGATTTTTTCCCAGTTGCTTTTAACTTCTTCAGCTCCGGTAACTTTTACATCTCCAAAAATGTGAGGATGCCTTACCACAAGTTTTTCGCAGATACCATTCAGAACATCTGTTATGTTAAAAACCTTGTTTTCAGAAGCAATTTTTGCATAAAATACAAGGTGCAACATCAGGTCGCCAAGTTCTTTACAGATGCTTTGCATGTCTTTTTCGATGATGGCATCGGACAATTCATAAGTTTCTTCTATAGTCAGATATCTCAGGGTTTCAATCGTTTGTGCTTTGTCCCATGGGCAATTGGCCCTCAGTTTGTCCATGATATCTAAAAGTTTTTCGAATGCAATACTTTCTTCTCTCATTATCTTTTTTTCGTAAAAGTAATCAATTCTATTTTTTTATCTTTGCCATGAAGCCCAACAATGTTCACTTGAAATATTTTTATTTATTAGTTTTTTATTTATTTTTTTCTTTGCAATTGTCTTTTGGACAAGATACTACACAGCATTTGCGAAATTTTCAGCTTGAGGCCGTCGTTCATTATGGCTTTGTTGCTTCTCATCATAAATACATGCAACACTTGACACAAAGGCATTTTTCTGCCTTTGAACTCAATTTGTCGGAGCAAACTCATGGCTGGCGTTTGTGGGAGCAACTCTACAAATATCCGAAAAGGGGCATAGGGATTTATTATTCCACTCTTGGAAATACAGAAGTTCTGGGCCACGCAATTGCTGTATATCCTTATCTTAATTTTTGCCTTACAAAAGGCAATAAAGTTAATTTATATTTTAAAACTGCCATAGGACTGGGATATCTGACAAAAAAATTCAATGCGGATAATAATTATAAAAACATAGCAATTAGCACTCACCTGAATGCTTTTATCCAGTTGAAGTTAACTCTTAATTGGAATATTACTGACCGGCTCGTCATTAATGGAGGTTTTGATATTTCTCATTTTTCTAACGGTGCATTTAAAATACCCAACCTGGGATTGAATATTCTTTCATTAAATATGGGGTTATCCTATAAATTGTCCAGAATAACACCAAACATAATTAAAAGAGAGGTGCCTGCTTATAATAAAAAATGGCAGTATCATGTTTTTGGAAGATTTGGTGTCAATGAATTATATCCTCCTGGGGGCAAAAAGTACCCTGTTTATTGTATGACGGCATATTTTCTAAAACCTTTGGGTATCAAAAGACTGCTAGGTGTCGGATTGGATATTTTCTATAGCGAATCTGTTGTTGATTATTTACGAAGGTCTGGTACCGGGATTAAAAACAAAGTTGAAGCTGTTAAACCAGGTGTCAGCGCTGTTTATGAAATGAATTTTTCACATTTGTCTTTCGTGGTACAGTTTGGTGCCTATCTTTATGCTAAAGATAAAAGCGACGGGTATATTTATGACAGAGTGGCATTACAATATACTTTTAAAAATCATTATATGGTACAACTTGGCATGAAAACTCATTGGCTCAAAGCCGAAGTAGTTGAGTTGAGTGTAGGTTATAAGTTTTAGTTGTAATTTTCTTTTTTTACCAACTCTCCTTTGTCATCCCAAAATTTCCAAACTCCTGTTTTTTTACCGTTTTTATAAGTACCCTGAAAATACTTTTCCCCATTTTCATGATAAACCGTGCGCTCCCCATCATCAATTCCGTCAACAAAATTCCCTTCGCTCCATTTGTTACCATTCTGATGCCAACTGGACCACTTTCCATTTCTTTTCCCCTCTTTGTACCCTCCCTCCATATATTTCTGATGGTTTGAATAATAAAGAGTTTCTTTGATAAGTTTGCGTTCCTTTCCGTTTTCTTTATAATAACGTATAACTTTTGGAGATCCGTCTGGGTAAGTTTCAACAGTTTCTTTAATGATTTCGCTGTCGCAGGCGAATAGTAACAAACATAAAAAATATGAAAAAAACTTTAGTTTCATGTGATGTAATTATTCTTCAGTAATCGTATCAGATTCTTTGTTGTTTACCCATTCCTCATATTCTTTATTAAGCCCGGTTAGTATATCCTTTGTGATATCAAGAGCTGGATTGGCATATAACAACCCGCCGCCGAAAGATTTTTCATAAATAAAAGTGTAATTTTTACTTTTATTATAGCGTGTTATAAAATGTACTATCGTATCATGGACCTCCTGGTTTTTTTTTGATTTTTCTTCAAGAAGCTGTTGCGAAAGCTGTGCTTCCATTTCCTGAATGTCCTGCTGTTTTTTTGCCAGATATTCTTCAGTTTTCTTTTGTTCGTTTAGTGACAACATACCTGCAGTACCTTTTTTAATATACTCCTCATATTCTTTTTGGAATTTTGAAACAGCGGTTGTGTATTGATTTTGATATATTTTTTCAAGATTGACAAGGTCAACTTGAACATCAAGAACAAAATCATATTCACTCCAGATGGTATCTGTATTGACAAAGGCAAAAGTAGCGTTATCAACTTTTTTTTGGGCGTTATCTGCAGCAGTTTCATTTTTTTGTGTAAAAAACAAAATGAATAAAGCAATAACTCCGGCAAAACTTAATACAGTTAAAACTTTGAATAAGGTTTTAATATTATCAGATTGGTTTTTTGGGGACACCAGCTTATCTTCTGGTTTTTCTTCCTGATGGGTAATGATTTGTTCTTCGCTCATGTTTTTTTATTTATTATAGATTAATTGCCGACTTCCGACATAAATTTCAATCTTACAAGCCTTATTTCTTCTTCGGTAAATTCTTCTTCCCCAAGCTCTTTCAGTGCCTCATCAATAGAATCTGTTTCTGCGGTATGAAAATATTCAAAAATTTCTTCCTGATGGTACGGGTCAACATATTCATCAATATAGTAATTAATGTCTAGTTTTGTTCCTGAAGCCACAATACTTTCTAATTCAAGTAACAAATCTTCAATAGAAAGATTTTTAGCCAAAGCAACATCTTCCAACGGGACTTTTCTGTCAATGCTTTTTATGATATAAACTTTAAGCCCTGATTTGTTGACAACAGATTTTACCACCATATCCATCGGCCTGATAATTTCATTTTCTTCAACATATTTTGCAATCAGGTCAAGAAATGGTTTCCCGTATTTTTGAGCTTTTCCGGCTCCAACACCAGTAATTTGCAACAGCTCATCCATTTTAATTGGGTATTGAATTGCCATATCTTCGAGTGACGGGTCCTGAAAAATAACAAAAGGAGGCAAGTTTTCTTTACGGGAGATTTGTTTTCTCAAATCTTTGAGCAGAGCAAATAAAGTTTTATCTGCAGAGCTGGTTTTACCACCGCTGGCAAAAAATTCATCATCGTCTGCACTATCATAGTCATGGTCTTGTGTGAGCATGATAGTATATGGGTCTTTCAGAAATTTTTTTCCTTCGGGGGTAATTTTCAATATGCCATAATTCTCAATCTCTTTAACAAGAAGGCGGTTTATCAAAGTTTGTCTAATAACAGCGTTCCAGAATTTTTCATCGTTATCTGCACCTTTACCAAAAACATTGAGTTTATGGTGTTTAAATGATTTGACAGTGGCAGAGTTTTTTCCTATAATTACATTTATTAAGTGATTGGCCTTACACTGTTCTTTGGTTTCATGAACAGCTTCAAGGACTGTTTCAACATATTCGGTTCCATTGAATTTTGTTTTCGGATGCAGGCAGTTATCACAACACTGGCAGTTTTCTTCTTCGTATATTTCCCCAAAATAATGCAATAGGAGCTTTCTTCGGCACACGGATGACTCAGCATATGCAATAGTTTCAATCAACAACTGTTTGGCGATTTCCTGTTCATTAACCGATTTTTTTGAATTAAACTTTTCTAATTTCAAAATGTCGTCGTATGCATAAAAGGCGATACAGTTCCCTTCCCCGTCATCACGACCCGAGCGACCTGTTTCCTGATAATAACCTTCAAGGCTTTTGGGCATGTCATGATGAATTACAAATCTCACATCCGGCTTGTCTATTCCCATGCCGAAAGCTATTGTTGCCACAATAACATCAACCTCTTCCATAAGAAATTTGTCCTGGTTTCCCTTTCGAACTTCCGATTCAAGGCCTGCATGATATGGAAGCGCTTTAATACCATTGACCTGAAGCGTTTCGGCAAGTTCTTCTACACGTTTTCTGCTCAGGCAATATATGATGCCTGATTTCCCGGCATTAGTTTTAATATATTTAATGATATCCTTAGCAACATCCTTTGTTTTAGAGCGAACTTCATAATATAGGTTCGGGCGATTAAAGGAGGATTTAAATAAAGTGGCATTCATCATGCCCAGATTTTTTTGTATGTCGTGCTGTACTTTGGGAGTAGCTGTGGCAGTAAGTGCCATTACTGGAACTTTTTTCCCGATAGCTTTAACTGTGGGCCGGATATTTCTGTATTCCGGCCTAAAATCATGCCCCCATTCTGAAATACAATGTGCTTCATCAATGGCATAAAATGAAATATTAAATTGCTTGAAAAACTCAATATTGTCTTTTTTTGTGAGTGTCTCGGGAGCCACATAAAGTATCTTTGTTTTTCCTTTTAACAGGTCAGTTTTAACTTCAGTCATTTCCTGTTTGCTTAAGGAAGAATTTAGAAAATTGGCAATTCCCTTATCAACACCAAAATTGCGTATGTTGTCCACTTGATTTTTCATAAGCGATATCAGTGGGGAAATTACGATAGCTGTTCCCGTGCTGATTAATGCAGGAAGCTGGTATGTCAGTGATTTTCCTCCTCCTGTTGGCATAATAACAAAAGTATCATTCCCTGCAAGTACATTTTTAATAATGGCTTCCTGGTTCCCCTTGAAAGTATCAAACCCGAAAAATTCTTTCAAAACCATATGTAATGACTTATCTTCTTTAACTTTCATTTTTCCGGTGTATTATTTGTGTTAGTGATTTTAAGCCTTTATGATAAAAAAAAATAAATATAATACGAAGTTATAAAAATTTGCAAATAACATAAAAGTTTTGAATCAAAAAACAGATTTGAAATTTTAGTATAAAATAACTTCGTATTATTTAATAATTTTACAATCAAATATAATCATAATCTTATGATTACAAGAAATAATAAAATCAAAAATTTTTTATTGTTTTTTTTTACAATATTAATCGTTACTATTACATATTGGAATCATTTCGATAACAGCTTTCATTTTGACGATTCTCATACCATAAATAATAACGAATATATTAAATCTATTAACAATTTTTCTCTTTTTTTTACCGACACAAAAACTTTTGGAAGTATGCCTGATAACAGAGCATATCGTCCAATAGTTACAGCCAGTACCGCCATTGACTATTATTTTTGGAAAAAAGACCCCTTGCATATAGCGAAGCATAACTCAAGTTTATATCAAGGCGATAAATCCATGATTTACTTTCATTTACCAGCATTTGTAATTTATTGTTTGTTGGGGTTTTTGCTATTTTTGTTAATGTTAAAAATCTTTAATATCTCATACCGGCACGAGTGGAATCTATATACGGTTCTGTTTTTTACACTTTTTTATCTTCTTCACCCGGGCAATGCAGAAACCGTTAATTATATTTCTGCACGCTCAGATTTATATTCAACATTCTTTGTTGTGTTGGCCTTGTGGTGTTATGCATCATTACGGTTATGCCGAAGATTTTATATATATCTCTTGCCTGTTGCTGCAGGAATTCTGACAAAAGAAACAGCAGTTATGTTTCCTTTTTTCCTGTTTTTTTATATTTTATTTTTTGAAAACAAAGTGTCGTTAACCCGGATATTTAACTCTCAAAGAAAGTTATTTTTTAAAACGATATATTCTTGTTTGCCGGCTATAATTTTTACTGTTGCTCTTGCCGTTATTGTTCAATATATTGTTTATTCTCAGACAACGGGTAATGGTATTTTACACAGCGGAGGAAAAGGGTATTTGGAACTTTTTAAATATCAAATTACTCAACCCTATATTTTGTTAACTTATTTTTCATCATTCTTTTTTCCTTTTCATCTTAGTTCTGAGTCGGACATGACAGTGTTTTCCAATTATGCTGATGTGCGTTTGTATATTGGACTTTTGTTTTTATTGTTGCTGTTTTTTGCTGTATTCTTTTTCTCGAGGCAGGATAAATATCGCCCGGTTTCCTTCGGGTTACTTTGGTTTATTTTTGCGGCAATCCCTACCTCATTTGTTACGGTTCTTACTCAGGTCGCAAATAGCCATCGTTTGCTTTATTTATTTGTGGGGTTAAACATAGCCATAGGGTTTCTGTTGTATATGTTTATAGTCAAAATAAGTCCTGTATTTAATAAAAAAGAATTTAAAAAAATTATTGTTCTTCTGGCATGCATTGTCTTATCTGGTTTTGCTTATTTTACTTATCAGCGCAATAATGTGTGGCAATCAGAAGAAACTCTTTGGAAAGATATACTTGAAAAAAGTCCTCAAAGCCCGCGAGCTATGCTCAACTATGGTTTGACACAAATGAATAAGAAAAATTATTTTGAGGCGGAATATTATTTTCTTAAAGCCAAACAAATTTGGCCTTACTGGCCTTACATTTATATTAATCTGGGAATTTTAAAAGAACATAATAATCAAATATCTGAAGCAGAAAGTTATTTTTTGGATGCAATAAAATATTCCAACAAAAATAACCCCGATGCGTATTATTACTATGCATATTTTCTTTATAATCAAAAACATTTATATAGCGCTATTCCATATTTACAGCATGCGGTTGATGTTTCGCCCGGGTTTTTAAAGCCTCGCTTTTTACTAATGACCATTTATACGGAACTAGGGCAATGGGGCAGACTTGAAGCTCTTGCAACTGAAAGCTTGGTGGTGGCTCCAGACAATGTGGTTATTAAAAATTTCAAACAAGTCGCTGATGTCCAAAAAAAATCAGGAAACTCATCAAGTGATATTATAGAACCAAATATAAGCCCGGAATATTTTTTGGATTTAAGCCTTCAATACTATAATATGGGAGAGTTTCAAAAATGTATTGACGCTTGTAATGAGGCTCTTAAGCTCAAGCCCGATTATGCAGAAGCATATAATAATATCTGTTCGGCATACAATGCCATGAAAATGTGGAACAAAGGTATAGAAGCTTGCGAACAAGCATTAAAGCTTAACCCCAATTATGAGCTGGCAAGGAATAATTTAAATTGGGCTCAAGCCAATATAAAGAAATAAGCAAAAAACATCCGGGGGACAGGGATGATGTTTCTTAAAGTTTTTTCAAAAATATTTCTGCGGTTTTTTTATCAATATGCACAAAACCAGACTGGATACAATAGTTTTGTCCTATAGATAATGCCCATGTCAAAAATTCTTTCACAGCCTTATTTTCTGTTTTTGTATTGTATGCCAGAAAAATCTTCCTTGAAGGAGGAAATGGATATTGCCCCGAAGAAACAGCACGGTTTAAATCATCTTTTTTGTCTAAAACGAGCTCATTGTCATCAGCCAGATTGTTATTATTGAAGTCAATAGGAATAACATAAAGATTTTTTTTCTTGAATCCCGTAGTAGCATCATATATATCTGTGGAACTACAGTACCCTAATGCATTAGCATTAGATGCTATCGTTACAGGAACATCCTTGGAGTTATAAAGCAAAGAACCGGAGAAATCAGAAGGTTTTAAGGATAAAAAATTTGCCCAGCTAATGCTGATTTCGGAGCTATCACGTAAACGAAACACCTCAATTTTGTCATTACTTGAAATATTAAGGAGTTGCCCCCATTTTGTTATTTTTCCGGAAAAGGCTGCTGCAAGTTTCGTTTTGGTTAAACCATTCATTACTATTTGCTGAATGTTATTATTGTTGAAACTAATAACAGGCAATATTACATCAATTGCCACGGGCACAGAGAAAAACCCCGCTTCTTTTTCTTTTTCCGTCAACTCCCGCGAAACAGATATTAGTTGAAATTTATTGTTTTGAGAAGCCATACAATACTTTTCGTCTTCATTGGTTTTAATAATTATTTTTGTATTAGGATAGGATTGTTCATATTCCTTTTTCCATTTCATTAATAATGGGTACAAAGTATGTGTACCGAAAATGTTTATCTCTTGTTGAGTGTCATTTTTTACTTCGTTTTGTGCCGGTGCCTTGTTTTTTTTGTCGTTTCCACACGAACAAAGCAAAAACAAAAAAGCTAACAAATAAATACCAGTTTTATGCATAAGTGATTTTTTTTCAAAATTAAAATTTTTTGTATTCAGATAAAAAATAAAAGTCAGCATATATGTGTCTTAAGTTTGAACAAATACGCTTATTAAAGACCAATATAGTAAGAATTTACAAAGAAAAACAAAACGCAAAAATTTTTTATACGTATAAAGCAAATCCTGTTAATTATTTCAATAAAATAATTCAACAGTATTTTAAGATTAATACTTAACCTTGTAGAAAGTTTTTTACAATAAAAAAATAAAAACAGGCGTTTTAAAAGATTAATTTTATGATTTTGTTGTTTTTTAATGTGTAAAAATTAAAAAATAATTTATTAATAATCTTGAGCAAAAAAAGAAATGATGTGCTAAAAATGCAAAAAGACAGCTAATGAATATTTATATAAAAAAACGTCGTTGGAAATTTTTGCTTTTTATAGCAGCAATGATAATATTTTTTATTTCATTGTGGTATATTGACCGTTTTGCCAACCAGATAGAAATGGATCAACGAACAAAGATTAAATTATGGGTTGATGCCATTACAAAAAAAGCTACACTTGTTAATGCCACGGATACCTTTTTTTCTCTGATTCAGGATGAGGAAAGGAAAAAAGTAGAATTATGGGCTAATGCAAACATTCGGTTGATAAAAGCAGAATATTATGAAGACCTTACGTTTTATCTGGATATCATTAAAGGAAATAATACAATACCTGTTATCCTTACAGACGACCAATATAATATAACACTTGCAAAAAATGTAGATTTTAATATTGATTCTATAAAAAGATTAGAAGGGAAATATCTGGAAGATTTTTCTGTTTATCAGCCTATTGAAATTAATTATATAGGGAATAAAAAAATTTTACTTCATTATAAAGATTCGAAACTCTTTACCGGGTTAAAGGAAGTACTTGATAAGCAAGTTAAAGCGTTTCTTTCTGAAATTGTTACCAATGCCCCATCCGTTCCGGTAATTGTTACAGACCCGAAGCATAATCATATCATAGCTCATGGCAATATAGACACAACAAAAATTAATAATCCCGTTTTTGTTAAACAAACTATAGAATCAATGAAATCGGATAATAATATGATAAAGGTTGATTTGCCGGGGCAAACCGATTGTGTTGTTTATTACAAAGATTCGCCATTGCTTATTCAGTTAAAATATTTTCCTTATGTGCAATTTATTATTATTGGTGTTTTTTTATTTATTGCATATTTGCTTTTCAGCACTTCCCGGCGTGCCGAACAAAACAAAGTATGGCTTGGCCTTGCTAAAGAAACTGCCCATCAACTGGGGACACCATTGTCGTCTCTTATTGCCTGGGTTGAATTGCTTAGACTTAAAGGAATCGATGAAGAAACTCTTATGGAAGTAACAAAAGACATTCAGCGTCTGGAAACCATAACCGAACGTTTTTCAAAGATAGGTTCAGCCCCGAAACTTGAAACTCTAAATATTATTGAGGTTATTAATAACTCGGTTGATTATCTTAAAAAACGTACTTCAAAAAAAATAAATTACATTATTGGATTTAGTTCTGAAATAATTCTTGTTCCCCTGAATGCATATTTATTTGAGTGGGTAATTGAAAATCTTTGTAAAAATGCTATTGACGCCATGAGTGGAAACGGAACCATAGAAATTGATATCAGCGAAGACGACAAATATGTTTTTGTTGATATTACAGATACAGGGAAAGGGCTATCCAAATCTAAGTTTAAAACTATATTTAATCCGGGATATACAAGTAAAAAAAGCGGTTGGGGACTCGGCCTTTCACTTTCCGAAAGAATCGTTGAAAATTATCATTCAGGATATATTTTTGTAAAATCTTCAGTTCCTAATAAAGGAACTTCGTTCCGCATTCAACTTAAAAAATAATGTTTAGTGCTCTAATCAGCGGTTTTATTTTAGGCTTAACTCTAGCTGTTGTTCTCGGACCGGCATTTTTTACTTTACTACAAACCAGTATTTTAAGGGGTTTTCGCATAGGAATGTTCCTGGCATTAGGTATCATGTTAAGTGATTTTACACTTATTGCTTTAAGTTTTCTTGGAATTTCACAGTTGATAAGCGGAGAGAAGTATAAAATATTATTTGGTGTGATTGGCGGAATCATTATGCTGGTTTATGGAATATATATTTATCGAAAAAAAGTGAATGTTGAAGATTCTAAAATAAAAAGTTTAGGAAAAAAGAACAGTATCCTTGATATAGACCAACCATCCAAACCTTATGTGTACATTATTAAAGGATATTTTTTAAACCTAGTAAATCCTTTTTTGCTGATTTTTTGGATGGGAGTTATGGGATACGTTGGGGCAGAGTATAATTCAGATATTAAAAAACTTGCAATATTTTTTGGTACAGCATTAATAACGGTTTTCTCAACCGACCTTTTAAAATGTTTTGTGGCAAACCAGATAAAACGGTTACTTCGCCCGAAAGTCTTGGTTTTTATTAATAAAGCCCTGGGAGTTTTAGTTTTTATTTTTGGACTTTATCTGATAGTAAAAACTTTTGTGGTTTTTTTAGATACAGGAATAATAATTCCATAAAAGGGTTTTGCTGGTATAAATTAAGAAGTTAAAATCTCTTTATTTCAAATTTCTGTCGGTCAAGGACAGCATATGAAAAATGAACAAGCCAGTCTCCGAGGTTGATATAACGAGTGTTTTCAGAAATTTTGACGTCAAGAGGTAGATGGCGGTGCCCGAAAATAAAAAAATCAAAATGCTCTTTTTTCAGTAATTTTTTTGCATACACCAATAAGTATTCCTTGTCGTCACCACGATATAACATATCGGTGGCCTCATGTGAAAATCGGCTGCGGTTTGATATGTGACGGGCAACCCATGCGGCAAAATTGGGATGTAAACGAGCATATAACCAGCGGCATAATTTACAAAGGAATATTTTTTTCATCATTTTATAGCCGAAGTCTCCCGGGCCTAACCCGTCTCCATGTGCCAGCATGAATTTCAATCCATTAATTTCTTTAACAACGGGCTTATAAATTATTTCAAGACCAATCTCCTGTTTTAAATACCCGAAAGTCCACATGTCGTGGTTGCCGGTAAAATAATAGATTTTTATTCCACTGTCGCTTAGTTCGGCAAGTTTTCCCAGTAGTCTTGTATAACCCCGTGGCACCACGGATTTATATTCAAACCAATAATCAAATAAATCTCCTAAAATATAAATTTCATGGGCATCTTTTTTAATATCATCAAGCCACAAAACAAATTTCTTTTCTCGTGCCTGACTGCTTTGATAGTCTGGTATTCCGAAGTGACAGTCAGATACAAAATATATTTTTTTGTGTTCGGGAATCACAGTACAAATGTTTTCTTTAGTAAAATTATTTTTTTTAAACGTTTTTATAATTCACATTTCGATGTTAGTTTGTAATATGCGTAAAGGTGTCTGATTTTATCCGATAAGTTTTTGAAAGCCATTTTAAAAGCTCCTGATGGGTAATGCCTCGTTTAACAATGTTTCCGTATTTATCAATCAATACAGCTAGTGGAATGTAGTCAACAGCATAATCTTTCACAACGGGTGAATCCCACCCAAGCATATCACCAACATGAACCCAGTTAATTTTGTTCTGACGTACGGCATTTTCCCATGCATAACGGTTATTGTCAAGAGACACGGCATATATCTCGAATCCTTTAGTTCGGTATGTTTTGTGTATCCATTTAAATTCTGCTATAATATCCGTACAATTATCGCTGGCGCCGGCCCAAAAAAATACAAGCATAGGGCGTCCTTTAAACGAAGATAATGGTTGAATATTTCCTCCGATATTTTTTATTCTGATGTCGGGAGCCATCATCCCTGAATCAAGTTTCGAAAGATTTTTGGCAATTTCGGATTTAAAATTTTCAATATTTTTAACTCTTTCATGCAATTCAAGTACGTACCCGTTATTAGTATAAATAGGAGAAAGAGTGCTATCAAGTAATTTAAAATAATTAAAATGGTCGCGTTCATTTAATATTTTTTGTTGTCCAAAAATCTGGTATAAAGCAATTAGCGATGCCAGAGAATGAGGGTTATCCTTAATAAATCGTTGGACATGTTTGCGCTGATTATTGAAAATCTCTTTGTAAAGAGAGTCGTGTAGCGTTTTTAACTGAAAAAAATTGTTGCTGTCTTTATACTGAATTTGTACTTTCAATAATGAATCAGCCTTGTGATAGTTTTTGCGCGTAAATTCATTCAGCTGCCATAACAGTTCGGAGCCGGGTGACCCGGAAACCTGATATTCTTTCGCAAGTTGACGTGCATTACCGGTAATTCCAACCTGTTCCCCTTCGTTTATAAGCAATGTGATAAAATTGTCTTTACTAAGCTGCAAAAGGTAAAAGCTAATTTCTTTAGTTTTACAGGAAAATGTAAATTCCCCGTTCTCGTTGATAATAGTAGAATCCATTACATTTAAACTGTCAACTTTCAGCGCAGATAATATTATTTTATCTGAATTGGTGTTTTTAAGCTTTCCATGAATAGTAAATTTTCCCGAAAGCTTGTTTTCATTATTGTTGCACCCTAAAAAAAACAAGGCCATGAATGTCAGCCACATCATAGTAACAGCTGTAATTTTTTGCCTGGGAAACATAATTATTTACCTTTTAGTGGTGTTTAAAAAACAGGTTTTTTGGGTGTAAAAGTAATTATCAGGGTGCCTATACGGTTGTCGAGGCCCATAACAGGACAAATGGAGATTACATTACCGTCGTTATCAATACGCGAAGCTACTTCGTTAATCTGGTGCAATTCAGATGTAACAGTTCCGGGGTAAACATTCCCCTCATACTTTTTGTCGGTTGAAACGACTACAATACCGTCATTTTTTATTACGGAAATTACATTAAAATCTGCTGCTTTAACCAAATTGGTCATATATGTGCTGACCTGTTCCATATTTTCGCGCAGCATCTCTGAACGAACAGCCCAGGAAAAAACACGTGTTAGCAAAGCGATATAGGTTTTATTGTTGCTGTCAATAGCATCATTGGCCAAAGTTTTAATATTGTTTAATTCGGTTTCGTGTTGCTTTTTCAGGGTTTTAATTTCCGATTGTTTCCAAAAATAAACAATCAGGGGGATAATTATTAACAGCGCAATAATAATTATAGATGTGATAGCCTGAGCGCTCAGATTTTTTTTCTTTTTCTGGGCGGTAGTTTCTAATTCATTTATTTTTTCTGGCATAATGTTCTTTTTTTTACAAATATACAAACGAATTTTATGGTAAACGATATATCCCGGGGGGCTAATTGTTATTATTAAAAACAAAACTCCATAATTTTAAATTATTTGAAACATATAAACCCCTTTTGTAATGAATAAATTTTGTATTTTTGCATTTTAAATGGTACTATGGCCGAGTGGCTAGGCAGAGGTCTGCAAAACCTCGTACAGCGGTTCGAATCCGCTTGGTACCTCAAAAGTGTATTGAAAATCAGATAGTTACAACGAATAAACCAACGATTTTATTCCTGATTTTTAAAAAAATTGCCCCTGTTTCTTACTAGGATGAAAAAGAA
>JALOBU010000021.1:0-51464 GCA_023228145.1 Bacteroidales bacterium
TTCGGCTAACTGGGTAAGTGTCTTTGTAAAAGAATTACCAACAGCTATAGTGCAAGTGGATGACGATACTATATGCATAGGAGATACTATAACCATAAGTATTTCTTTGTCTGGTTCAGGCCCGTGGTTGCTTAAGGGATTAACAAAAACTGAATTTGGTGGCTCACCCGAGAGCTTGCCCGACACTCTTGTTAATACAAGCCCTTTCATCATAAAAGATACTCCTCATGTAAGTGCATATTACCATATTGAAAGCTTTGAAGACTATTCTACGGGTTGCTCCAATGACAGCGCCAACTGGGTTACAGTTTTTGTGAATCCATTACCTGATGTTAATCTGGGAAATGACACAACAATCTGTGCAGATCAATACATTACACTTGATGCAGGCAATATCGGCGCTGAATTCTTATGGACTCCCGGCGAGTCGATTAATCATGCAATCACATTAGATGGCAGTGTTCTGGGTACAGGTTCATTTACATACTCTGTAGATGTAAACTTAAGTGGATGCGTAACTTCAGATACAATTGTTGTTACCTTTGATCCATGCACAGGCATAAATGAAAATGGTGAAGGGGTTAGTATCAGCATTGTCCCCAACCCTTCAAATGGATTATTCCATCTCAGTGTTGAAGGAATTGAAGGTAATTCACTATTGACAATTTATTCCATCAATGGCCAGATAATTTTCAGTGAACAAGTAGATAATTCAGGCTTGGTTAATAAACCTATTGATTTGAAATCATTCCCGAAAGGCATGTATTTCCTTCACCTGATAAATAATAATCTGAACCATACAGAAAAAATTATCATTGAATAACAAAACTTCTGTAACAAAAAAAGCGGTGGTAATTCACCGCTTTTTTTATGCTTATATATTTCTGCTGTTCTTTACATGCAACTCCCACGGGCCAATATCATAACGCCTTATCATCTGTCTGAAGTGTTCTGATTCTGAGTTAAGTTCATTTATGTACTTATGATAACTTACCATTGACAAGATGTGCGACAGGCCCATATCTACAGCTGTTTTTTTCTTTCGGATAAAAGAAATCATTATCAAAAAGAACTTTCTTTTATAGGGTTCTGAAGTAAAAATAAACTCTTTGAGCAGTTTAAAAACAAGCTTTGCACGAAAGGCAACACTTGGGTTTCCATCATTATATTTTTTAGTAAAAAACCCATCACCAAAAAGTATTTTAGCTTTATGATATATTGACTCATAAGAATACATTCTTATAAGAGTTTCCAGATACTTGTCGAACAATTCAATCTGAGACATCTTTTTATAATGAATGCATGGAAACAATCCACCCATCATATCCCTGTCAATATCGTACATCCGCCCTTCAGCAGTCAGGCGTTTTTCAAGTTCTGATCCATAAGGCGCTCCAAGTATGTTAAAATTTATGTACGACAATCCTGTTTTTTGTGTGAAATAGTATAAACTTTCAAACTCTTCCGGAGTATCATTATCAAAACCGATGACAAAGGAAGCTGTGATATGAATCCCGTATGAATGTATTTTCTTAATAGCATCTTCATAAATCAGGGCATCACGGTTTTGCCTTTTCTTTGTTTCGTATAAGCTCCCGGCATTTAAGGATTCAAAACCTATCAAAATGTTAAAACAACCGGCATCGTTCATTGCTTTCAGCAGGTCCTCATCTCTGGCAATATCAATACTTGCCATACATCCCCAGGATATTTTCAGGGGTTTTAAAGCCGTCATTAATTCGTGAGCATATTTTTTGTTTGCAGTCAGGTTGTCATCCACAAACAGCATTTTTCTGACCGGTAACGATTTTATTTCTTCTATGACATTTTCAATATTCCGATAGCGCATTTTGTTGCCAAAAAGATTGGTTACCAAACAAAATTCACATTTGTAAGGGCAACCTCTTGAAACCTGTATCCCAACCTGAAAAACTTTTTTCATATCAACAAGGTCCCATCTTGGTAAAGGAATATTTTTAAAATCGCAATAATTGCCAGGGTTATAAACCGATTTTAGTTCATTCTTTTCAATATCCTGCAGGCATTGCTCCCAGGAACCTTCTGCCTCACCAACCACAACTGCATCGGCATGCTTGCTTGCTTCTTCAACCATATATGAAACATAAGGCCCTCCAAGTATAACTTTTACGCCGGCAGACCGGTATGCATCACATATTTCGTAAGCGCGTTTTACAGTGGTTGCCAATGCTGAAATACCTGCAATATCAGGCAATTCTTTAGGTAATTTTTCTATATCCTCATCAATAATGCGTACCTCATATTCGGGGGGAGTTAAAGCCGCAATCATGGGCATCGCAAGGGAAAGCATAAACTTTTTCTTCCCCATCATTTTACATAGCTCCGTCTGCCCGTAATAATTTACATATTGCTGTTTCGGCAAAATGAGGTATATCTTTTTTCTTCCGTTTTGCTTCTTTTTTGAAGTCATAATATCAGTAATACCTTAATGTAAAACCCGCCTGCATAAATTTGCTTACTTCTGTAACAAAACTGAGAATTATATCATTTTCTGAAAGTTTTTCTTCGCGGATAATTTTATCAAGACAAATGAAAACCATAGGCGGGCCGACATATCCCATGTCATTCATTTTGGTGTACAAAGCTTCCCTTTTGATACCCAGAGACTCGCATTCATCCATGATTAACTCAGCAATATGCTTGGATGGGAAATTCACCTGAAAATACTTCACGCTCGTAGCATCAATATCGTATTTTTCCATCATTCTTCGTAACCCTTTATAAAACACAGAACCATCGACATCATGAAAATGCAACCGTAATTGCTCGTTGAACATCTGAGCAAGATGGTGAGCTCCGGTTTCAAACTCCTTCTTTGGATTTTGCCAGTATGCCGGGCGTCTGTTCAGCATGGCTGCAGGTTTATTACCTCCTATTGACTCGATATAGGCATTCTCGACAATAAGTCCTGATTTTTCTGGTGTATTTTGCAGTACCAATGCGCCTGCGCCATCACATAAAAAATAACGGAGAAAGAGTTCTTCTTTCTTTATCAGTGGCTGGTTATAATATTCGGCGATAAGTTCGGAAGAGGAAATACCTGAGGATATTACCAGTGCATTATCGTACCGCCCTGACTTAATAAATTCGTAAGCAACAAGAAAAGCTTTATAGGCAGAAGTGCAGTTGGCATGTATTGATATTTCGCTGCAGGAAGTAATACCTAATGCTTCCTGTATCCTGACACTGGCAGTAGGCATTTGATGCTGGTGAGCGCTGCCGTATGCAATAAACTGTATGTTTTCAGGAATAAGGCCTGCATGATTCAAAGCTTCTTTCGCCGCTTTCACCGACATGCTTACGTTGTCTTCAAAAAATTCACGGGTATCCGGATCTATAGCAAAGTGATAATAGTCAATATCCAACATTTCTTTCATCAGAGGTTTAATCCGGGTAAACCATTTCGCAACAGCAAATGGAGCCTCTGATATTTTGCCCAAGTATCTTTCAACATCATCAAAAGCAACAGCATTTCCCGGAAGAAAACGCCCCGTGCCGCATATTTTAACATTTCTGTTTTTCATGACAGAATTGTTTTAGGTATTTGTACAGATACGCCTGCCGTAAGCTAAAATTGTAATCAACTGAAATGTTTTTTGCAAAAGATACTGCAGCTTCAAAAATTAAACTTTTATTAATAACAATATCCACTATGCCTAATTCCAGTGCCTCCCCGGCATTAAGGTTTTTCCCCCCTAATAATATTTCTATAGAGTTTTTTTTATCAACAAGTTCAGATAAATAGTAAGTGCCCCCGCAGCCCGGCATAAGATTGAACCCTGATTCAGGAGATCCTATAATGATATTGGGAGCTGCAAAACGAAAATGACAAGAGAGTGCCAGCTCAGTGGCAACACCAATGCAAACCCCTTTAATTATAGCAATTACAGGTATTTTTAATTTGCGAATGGTTTCAAACACAAAACTGTTGATCGTAAAAAAATCCTCTGCAGAAGAAAAATCGCTACCTGGATGAGACAGCAAATCATCCACATCTGCACCCGAAGAAAAATGCCTTCCCGAACCACTGATAATAACAGCCTGCAATGAAGTATTTTTTTGAATCTTTTCACATATAATTTTGAGCTCATGAAACATCGTTTTACCCATGCTGTTTGAAGGAGGCCTGTTTAATTCAATAAAGCATAGGTTATCATTGATATTACAAGATACAAAATTTAGCATAAACCATTATTTTTTTCTTCGTTCAATTTCTTTGGCTGCCAGTTGGCAGAACAATCTGGTTTCCGCACGCAGCGCATCTTCCATCGGAAGTGTTGCCGCGTTAGCAAGAGCTTCCATTATAGACACAATAACTTCTTTGGGCTTACTATCAAGCAATTGTTGCAAATAGTTAACAGAAAATTCAAGAACATTTTTCCCGGGGATGTTATCTACAACACCAATAGATAGAGCTTTCTCTGCACTAATAATATCTCCGGATAATAATGTCTGCACGGAAAGTGATGTGCCGATTTTTTTGTTAATCCTGAATATGCCTCCCAGTCCAGGCATAAGATTGTTAAGAACTTCAGGAAATGCAAAAACTGCCGTAGGTGTTGAAAAACGCATATGACAGGATAATGCTATTTCAAGCCCTCCTCCAAAGCATGCTCCGCTGACAGCCGCTATAACAGGTATGTTCAGATTGGATATAGCGGTAAGCAATTCCATACCTTTACCCATCTCTTGATTTAATTTGTTTTCATTTGATGCAAGTATAAATAATTCATCAAGGCCGGCACCTGCAGAAAAATGCCTGCCGGAACCCGAAATAACCATACCCTTGATATCTTTTTCATCAGCTATCTTTCTTATCCGATGAACAGGGATAAACTCCGGAGTCAAAATAAAATTCTGAGGAGGGTTGTTTATCAGTATTACCGCTATGCAACCTTGTTTTTCAATGATATAATTCGCTTCCCGTTTCAAGATTTCTGATATTTATGTATCAATGTTTCAAAATATTCAGGAATGCTGCAGGGTGTTCTGGTTTTATCAATGGGTATTAGTTTAACTTCAGAGGATGAGATTTTAATTCCTGAATCTGTATTAATCATTTTATGTACAAATATCACATAGGGCCCGCTAAACTTAATATTTGTTTTAATCATCAGGTTGTCAAAAAGACAAGCCTCACGGGAATACCTGATATGAATATCAGTTACAACCATCATCAGCTCTTCTTTTTGAAACTTTTCCAACAGGCCGGTTTTTTTCATGATATCCCAGCGAGCTTGTTCAAAATAATTCAGATACACAGCATTGTTAACATGATTATATGAATCAAGCTCATAACCTCTGACCGATAAATGATATTCAAAATCCATTAGTTCATATAATTACAAATAACAAAATAATACCTTACTTATTTCCAATAAACTCATCTACTTTATCTTTACTAATCTGCTCCCAGCAAGGGTTTTGAAACGACTCTCCATTCCATGTAAGCTTTACACGAAAAAAGTCTTCATTCATAAAGGTTAATTTTGATTGGGTATCAGGCGTACGAACAATAAAAATTAATTTTTCGGGGTTGATATTCCTTTGGTTACATAAGCGTGTTGCAAGTTGAACACAAAAGTTAGTAACGGAAGTGCCCGGATTTTCAGCATATAACTCCGTAGCAATAATTACTGAATGTTCACTACCATACACAATTTTTATTCCACAACGGGAAGGCACATCCCATTGTCCTTTAAAATCATAAATTTCATCAAAGTATGCAGATTGAATATCTTTGTTGAATTGTTTGAGCATAAAAAATTTTTTCTGTTTATCTTTTTATCTTCTTTCCAAAGCTATTGTTAGCAATTTCTTCACGTATAGGTTTATACGTTCCGTCAGCAATTTCTTTCATAATTACAGAACGGAATAATTTGAACATTTTTTCGGCCTGTGTTTCTTCTTTATAAAAAGTATCCCAGGCATAATGGTACAATTCCTGAAGGCGTTCGGGGGACATGTGTTTGGGGTTAATAACAACTTTTCCTGCATTGTAGTGATTCCAGTCGAAATCGATGATGCGGTTTTGTCTTAGCAGGTCGTCATAAGCCTTGGTATGCGGAAATGGTGTAAGGACCGTAAACTCAGCAAGGTCGAGGTTTATTTCCAATAAGAAATCTATCAGGCGTTTAATATCGTCTTCTGTATGGTCGTCTGTTCCGAGCAAAATGGTTCCTTCAACGGCAATGCCATGGTCGTGGTATCTTTTCACTCTGTTCCGGATATAATCGGAAGTATCGAACACTGCCTGATAAACAAACCATGCCCCGGCCTGTGCGGCAAGGTCAAGCACTTCATCATCATCTTCTATCGGGTGAGAACACCATTTTTTCTTAAAGGGTATCATCTCACGAAAAAGATCTAATTCCCATTGTTTATCCTGCGCCAGGGAGTTATCAACTATGAACAATCGGTTATTATTAATGGTTGCAAGTTCTTCCACAACCCTTTCTATCGGGCGAGGACGAAACTTTTTACCTCCTAAATAGGCAACCGCGCATGGGTAACAATTGTATTTACACCCTCTCGAAGCGTGAAAAAGGTCAACCATACGTAGTCCTTTATGATAATACTTTTCATCATTCAAAATACTTCTTCTGGCAGGCCCGACAAGATTTATATCGGGGTTTTCAGTCATGTAATTGTACACTTTCTGAAGCTTATTGTTTTTGAAATCATCAAAAACCTTGTCAAGGCGCCCTTCAACTTCTCCCAGGAAAATAGAGTCTGCATATTGCAGGGTTTCCTCTGCATGCAGCATGGTTGAAATCCCTCCAAAAATAACTTTCTTGCCTCTTTGACGATATTCTGCGGCTATTTCCCAGCCTCTTTTAATCTGCCCTGTAAGCATCATTGAGATGCCAATCAAATCCGCGTCATCATCATAAGTCAACGTATCAACATTTTCATCAATAAAGTTAATTTCAACATCTTCTGGCAATGCTGCGGCCATCACAACCGGCCCATGAGGCGGGAGGTTAAATGTAGTCTGTCCTTCAAGTTTTTCCCATTTAGGGTAAATTAGTTTAAATTTCATATTTGATTACAACGATTAAAAGCAGTAATTATTTAGCATTTTTTTCACTAACCTTAAAAAATTATAATTTTTAGCTTAATATATTCAGTTAAATTGCCAACAAAGATAATTTAAAAAATTAAAAACATCCCATTCAAAGTTGACACTAATACATATTAAAATATTATTAATTAAAATTAGGTTCCGAAAATTAACAAGCATCATTAATACTTTTTACAAGGTACTTCATGCCCAGCAATTCCGAACAGGTAGTTATGGAACCAATAGTTACTCCCAACACCCCGTGTAATATAATATTTTGTCCTGCCAAATATAGATTGGGGATTTTTGTTCTCGGAGAAATAAGTGTTTTTATAGGGTCGTTGCTATCTTTCAAAATTCCATACATTGAGCCGTCAACGGTACCTGTATAATCCCGGTATGTAAGTGGTGTTGACGTATAATATTTCTTGATGCATTTCCTGAAACCCGGGAATTTCCTTTCCACCAAATCTAGTAAGGATTCTGCTCTTTCTTTTTTAAATTCAAGATATTCAAGCCCCCGGTTTCTTTCTTGAGTATGTTCCCATTTTTTTACTTCATCCATATGCATATAAGTCATAATCATTGCATTGCTTGCATACTTTGTACTAGCAGAAGTTGCAGGGGTTATAAGCAAAAAGTTGCCCGGCCATTTAAAATCCGTTGAAGTTTCTGATATCCAGACATTATCATTAATGTAATAATAGTGATTATAATTTAAATATTCCAGAGAATCTGGCTGACAAACAATATACACTGTAAAATTGGAAATAGTGTTTTCAAGGGAATTAATTCGCTTGCGATAAACGTACCTTAAATACTTTTCATCAATCATTTTGATTGTATTCACAGGGTGAATAGTTGAAATAAAAGTTTTGCCTTCGACAATTTCATTATTCCCAAGTTTGACAGCAATAAGTTCATCACTATTATTAAAAATAAAATTTGTAACCCTGTTATTTGTTATGATGGTGCCCCCGTTTAACTTGATTTTACTTGCGAGTATGTCGGCAACCTGAGAACTACCATCCACAATGCGCCACGTACTTTCAATAAATGAATTGTTAACCAAAGCATGAACATACAGGGGGGTTTTTTCTTTCACTCCAGCGTATAGAGGGTTTATCCCCGCCAAAACTTTTTGAAGTTTCACATCCTTAGTAATATTTTGAATATAAATATATGCATTCTCATAAAAAAAACTCATCTCCGGCAGATTCAGCGCATCATTAGAAATGTTATATAATGGGAAATGTTCACAAATATTTTTAATTTTTTCAAGATAAGTATGAATGGCGTTCTTCTCTTTAGGGAAATATTGCGTCAGTGTATCTGCAAAACGCTTATGTCCCATGGCGTAACGATATTCCTGAGGGTCTCCATCAAAAGAAATGACATCAAACGAATTTTCATCCATTCTTTTCAGTTTAAGATTTTGCATCAGCTCAAAATACTTAAAATATTTATTCAATACCTGGCCTTCGTCCAGGCTGCCAATGTAATGGATACCCGTATCGAAAACACAATTATCCCTTTTGAAATTCTGCAGACAACCCCCAATCTGAGAATGTTGCTCCAAAATACAAACATTATATCCTTCTTTGCTCAAAATATACCCGCATTGAAGCCCACTCAGGCCGCTTCCAATAATCACTACGTCGTACTTTCCCACTTCTAAAGGTTTATTTTTTTATGCGAATATTACAAATCGTTTTCTTTTCTGTAAAGCTTAATCAAAGAGTTTGATGTATTTTTTTGTTGGGAAATCACTTCCATCCCCATCCCCAAATTCCTTACGAGTTCTGTTAACCAATTGATAGTAATAAAATTCATTTTCTTGTTTTCCATTTTATTAAATCCAACATTAGTCGAAAACAATTCTGTTAACCTTGTATTTTTATGTTTTTTGCCGATATCCTGAAATCCGTCACGAATCAAAATTATTCCATTCCGATTCAGCGAGTTAACAGATTTCTTCAAAAGTTCCACCTGGGAACTTTCATTAAGATAATGCAAAACATCACTTAATATTACAACATCATATTTTTCAAACCCGAAATTTCTCACATCCGCATAACTAAAATCAACATTTGGAGGTTTTGACATGCAATGTGTTGCTACTTTAATTTTATCTTCATCATAATCAATGGCTGTTATTTGTCTTTCTGGGCAAACCAATGAAAGCATTAAAGACATATGCCCGTATCCACATCCTGCATCAAGGATTTTTGCATTCTCAGGTATCAGACTGTTGAATAATTGATAATTCTTTTCTAAAATAAGTTTAATTCTTGTGTACCATTCAAGGATAGGTCCTTTATATATGAAATTTTTAATGACAAGATCCTTAATCTGTTTGGTATCATAATAATATTCGGTTAGAACTTTGTTATACTCCTTCCGGAAATATTGCTGAACTGTTTTTGTTTTTTCGGTATAATCATTGCCCCATGATGTATCATCATGTTGAATTTTATTTAAAAATTTAATCGTCAACAGGCTTTTTCGCCCTAACAAATCTCCTTTAGAAATATAATTACCCGAACCATGTACTACAATCGGTTGAATGTCCAGTTTCAGTTTTTCAGCAAGATAAAAGGCCCCTTTATGAAAACGATGTACTTTTTGATTGTTTGAGCGTGTTCCTTCCGGGAATATTACAATTGAATATCCATCTTTTACAGCATCTGATAGCTTATCAACGATGGTTTGAAAGCCTGCTGATGCCGGCATAAAATTCGCCATACGAATTATTACCCCTATTGTTTTAGAATAATAAAAAGCATCGTTTGTGATCATAATTATCTTTGGCGAAAACATCATGTGAAGAGGTATGTCGATAAAAGACTGGTGATTCGGAATTATAATGGAAGGTTTTTTAAAAATATCAGGAGAATAATTAATTATGTTCTTTCTGGTAAAATACATCAGGTACATAGTTGTTTTGCAAACGAAATACAGGCAATAATGGAAAAGATATTGTTTGAACTTTCTGGTTACAGGTAATATCTTAATCAAAGTTGCTCCCAGCAATGCTGACATGATGCTTCCGGATGTAAAATACGTATAACATACAGCGGCGTAACATAAGTTATATATCGTTACAGGGAATCTTCTTAATTTATTTTTTTGATAAACCAGACAATTAAATAAAGCCGGAATAATTGTATAAGATAAAAATACCACCGAAAACATCCCGACAATTGTCAAAACAGCGATGGATTTTAGTACAGGGTGTTTTGCAAAAATAAGCACTCCGATACCAACCAGCATAGTAAATGCAGAAAGAAGAACCGCAGTTTTGTGAGTAGTGAGGACTTGCTGTCCTTTTTTATATTTTTGCAGAAGCCCATCCATAATAAATATGCTGTAATCATCTCCAAGCCCAAAAATGAAAGCAGATATTACTACGCTGAAGATATTAAATTCAATCCCGAACAAACTCATAAGCCCTAATATCCATATCCAGCTCACAAGCATTGGGATAAATGCAATAACAGCAAGCTCTATTCTTCCATAAGAAAGCAAAAGAAATGTAAATACAAGCAGGGAAGATAAAATTAAAATTACATTAAAATCATCCCTGATGACATCTAAAAATTGTGTAAAAAGATTTTTATTTTCAATCACAGATGTACTCCTGTCTGTCGGTATGGCAGACAAGACAACATTTTTATTTTCCGGTTTTACTCTTATCATTGTAATCACAGAAGTCTCCTCATTAACTTCATCTATATAATCCTGAACCTGTGTTTGTTTTATCTTCTCAAAATCATTTTTGTTCATCCGGATATAATCTTTGTCGAGCATAGCAAAGAACTCATCAAATGCATTACTTCGAAAATGATATTGCCCTGTGCATAAAAGGAAATTCTTTTTTAGGATTTCCCTACGATTGCTGTCCCAGAATGATTCCCATGTTGACAGTTTTACTTTTTGTAATGAATCTGAAAATAATAGATGGGAAGCCCCGTAAACCTGACCTATCAAGCTGTCATTCTTCAGTAAGTTTATTTTTTCCTTTATTTTTTCACTATTCTTCAAGGCCTCATTTAATGTTTTTCCTTTGCTAATAATAAATATATCCTCTAAAGTGCTATCAGAAAATGAGTTCAGTTTTTGCTCTGCTTCTTTAAGGCCTGCAGTAAAGAAACTAAGTTTCTTCATATCGCTTTCAAATCCGACATTCTTTGTCAGAAATAAAAAAATCATAGTAAGCAAAACAATGCCGATTATTATATACTTATTTTTTTCAAAGCTATAAGACAAAATCTTTGTCAAATAAGATTTTCTCTGAACATTAATTTCAGTATTTAGTTTGCTACCGACAAAATGAGGAAGAAATATCATGGAAAAGAGCAAAGAGCCCAAAATAACCAATGCTGACATCAAACCGAAATCGTTTAATATCGGTGACTTAACAAACAATAAGCCTAAAAATGCCCCGACAGTTGTAATGCTGCCAATCATCATCGGCATAGTAATATCTTTCAGCGTTTCCCTTGCAGAGCCGGCAAAATGAAAATGAGTAAAAAAATGGATGGAATAGTTTATAGCAATACCTAATATCACAGAACCTGTACCAAGAGCAATAGTCGAAATATGACCTTTCAGCAAATAAACAAGTGCCAATGAAAATAAACCTCCGAATAATACGGGAAGTAAAAGAAATAAAAATGTTCTTTTCTGCCTGAAGAAGTATGCAAAAAACAAAAACAATATTATTAGTGCAGCTCCCATGGTTATTATAGTATCCACAGTTAGTTGACGCGAATTACATACAGATACAGGGGTAGCTCCGAAGGAATGTATTTGCACTACACCTTTGCTGTTCTGTTCTGCAATTATCTGGTCAAGTTTTTTAATAAGTATGGAATTTTTTGATGACTCACTTGCAGAAAACACAGAGCTTAAGAACATCAAAAGATTTTTTTTGTCTTTGCTGAAAATCCTGTCATTAAATAACAAATAATCATTACTTATGTTGGCTGACATGTAGTTTTTGAGTGCAAGGTTTGTAAATCCAAAGGGGTCCCGGGTTATATATTTTTTTGTAGCAAAGCCAGCGAATGAAACCAACATTTTATAATTAGCATCTAATACGGCAGATACATTTTCAGGGGTAATAAGCTTTTCAATATGTTCATAATCCTTTTTTTCGAGAAAAAAAGGCAAATTCCTGTATATCATTTCATACGTTTCTGCCGCAAAGCTGTCAGAAACACTATATATCAATTCCCTGGCATGTTCAGGGATAAGCTGTTGTTTTATTTTCTCAGAAACTTCATCAGCAGAATAAATCAAATTATTGACGGCAACTGTTGAAGTGTCGTTGGTGCTAAAAATAATAACAATCTTATCGTTGGATTTAATTTTATCAAAGATTAACCTTTGATCTTTGAGTGCCTCATCATGCGAAAATAATTCAAAAATATCTTCATTTAAATATAAACGAGATGACAGAAATGAAAACAAAGCTACCAAAAGAAATATCAAAATAAACAGCAAATGTTTCCGCCCTTTAAAGAAATCATATATTTTTAAAAAAATAACCGACAAAACAATATTTTTTAATAATTAATTTCCTGTCTTTTTTTGCAATGTAACTTTTTTTCTGAAAAACCTTAACAATATGTAAGTAACTATTCCGATTACTAAGGATGTGATGGTTGCAAGAATAAAACTTCCAATGACATACTGAATGATATTTATCTTTATCGAATGAAGCCCGATATTCTGAGAGTATTCAAGGGAAACGGCATCATAATGGTATGCATATCCCCCAATGATATAGCTTAAATAAATTACAACAGGAATCATGGGAGGTACACTGATATTTGTTGCTACAACAGAAAGAACTTTATTCAACTTAAACAAAAAAGCGAGCAACAATGCCAGACCCCATTGCCATCCCCATACAGGCGCTATACCTGAAAAAACACCCACCATCACGGAAGCAGCAATTTTAAAATTTGAATCGTTACTATTGACAACATATTTCTGTAGAAATGTCTTTACTTTTTCTTTCTTAAGCGAATTAATAAAAGAAAATGGTTTGATGAAAAGGAATGCAATCAACACCAAAAATGTATTTAATATTGAAATGCGAAAAAAATCCCAAAATGGCCTGAAATGAGAAATGCGTTCCTCTTTTGGGTAGTAAACAACATTTATAGGAAGATGAATTATATTTACCCCTGACCATGCAGCTCTTACCAAAACTTCAACTTCAAATTCATATTTGAGCCCGAAATAATGTTTTTTATTCAACAAAAACAAGGGATAAGCCCTGTATCCTGATTGAGTATCGGGAATTTTCCTCCCTGTTTCAATATAAAACCAGAAATTTGAAAACTTATTTGCAAAGCTATTCTTTCCGGGCATATTAATGCTTTTCATATTTCTTGAGCCTATTATCAAAGCTTCAGGCTCTTCTTTAATTTTTTCAATGAAAAGCATCAAATCATCGGGAGAATGTTGCCCGTCAGAGTCAAGGGTAATGCAATACATATATCCTTGTAAACAGGCTTGCTTAAATGCTTTTCTCAACGCATAACCTTTTCCCTTATTTTTCGTGTAACTGATAATATTCAAATGGTTGTACCCTTGAAGAATCTGCACTGTTTCATCTGTAGAGCCATCGTTTACTACAATTACGTTATCCGTATATTTTAGTATGCCATCAATTACCTTTCCCAAAGTTTGTACATTATTATATGTTGGAACAACAACGCAACACTTCATCTCATCAAATAAGGCTTTATTATTGGCAAGCTCCGTCATACTTTTCCTTTTTGCTTTTTTAAACAAGCCATCCTGTTTTTTTCTATTTCGTTACGTTCCTTTTTATTAGGTATGATTTTCTCCAACGCTTGATTGTAATATTCAACAGCAGCTGAATATTGTTTTTTACTCTTATAATAATCCCCTGCAATGTTGTATGAATAAAAGTAATCCGAATTGAGATAAATCATTTCCTGTATGATGCTGTTATCCACAATGTCATTCTTTTTACATTCCGTAATTTTTTTTGACAGTAATTTGAATGTTTCAAATTCATCATTACCACCGTCGGTAAGGAACTCATCACAAGGTATAACGTCTTCTGATGACACCAAATTATATGATTCGGAAAATTTAACAGCCTGCTCAAATACATCATCAAGTTTGTAGCATACAAATTCACCCAGACAATTCGGGCCGGATGAAATCCAGAATTTCAATTCAGAAGGTTTAAAAACAATGGAGTGATGCGCCAGTAATTGATTCACTGTTATTTCGTTGCCCCGGCCGATGGGTTCATCATTTAGCCCGCTCCTGTTTCGCAATATGTCAACAGCATCCTTTACATTCACTTTATCAATACGATTAAGCAACTCTTCCACCCTTTTATATCTTGCCATTGAGGCACTTTCGTTTTTTTGTTTAATATTAAGTGCGTCATTTTTTAGCTTATCTGATTGAAAATGATTTGTACAAATGATTTGATTTTTGCCCGTATCGTAAATTTCAGTTTTATAAGGTGTTTTTTCAACAATCAATGCCTTATTTTCCATGCCGGAACTAATCAGAAATGATTCCGAAACAGATATTTTTTTATTGCTTATTATTCCAATGGCCTGGTGTATATCACAAGCATATTGCAACACCTCTCTTACAAGAATGGTAACAGGGGTTGTGATACTAAAGGGCATTTTTGATTTTGCAGCATTCACAGTAATTACCAATCCATGAATGTTCATTCCTGAAGCCGTGCCTATCAAGCCTCCCCATGTAATCATCACGAATTTACTTCCAAACTCGGGAGCATAAAATGTTACAATTTTTTCTCTGGAAAACTGATCACCAAGATAGAAATCAAAATTTCGCGCATGCATGATTTTACCATCTGAAGTTTTTTCCCCGGATAATGCAAAAGAGGTGCAACCGACTAAATGCGAATTTTGCAATGCATGCCCAATATCATGAGCCGCATGATATCCCATGATGCGGTTATAGCCCGGGCCAATCATCCTGAATTCCCTGGATGCGCTTGCGGCTATTCCACGAATCTCCATGCAATATTCGTTGCCTATATGCTTTTTAATATTCCTTATCATCCAAATTATTATCAATTTTAAAAGAAAAAGATAGACTTTCCCAGGCACCCTTTTCTTTATTTCCCCGACAAATAAATTCTCCTGTCTGTACATCAGTTTTTCCGTCAGTTTACCATTCACAATACCACGCTCATTAGCTGTACCTTCAATGTACATTTCAAACAAACCCCACTTGTTTTTACTCAGCCAGCAATTTCCCATCCTTGATAAGCCGTAATCCGACACAACAGGAGAATTATTCAACAAAGTATCGTTGGAACTTTTAAACTTAATCGTATGAAACAACATCAAATACCCTGCTAATAAAGCTATACAAATGAATATAAAAACAAATAATATATACCAAATCATCCTTTACCTTCAAGCAACAAATATAAAATAATTTCCCAAAATGTGAATGCTGCATACAATTTGTTGACCAGAAGCTGCCTGTGTTGATTTCGCTAAAGTATCTCAATCCCTAAAAATGAAATTAGCATTTATTTATATCTTTTTTAGTGTGTTAATTATTTCCAAAAAATCTATTTTTTTTACATTAACATTTATGATAAAATCATTTTTATAAAAAAATTTTCTAAATAATTTCACACTTTTTATTCTTAAATAAATTTCTGAATAAATCATATAAATTTGCACACATAAAAAGATGGTTAAATGTTTAATAATATTCTCAAATTCACAGTAAAAATAATTGACGGGTGCTTATATGGGTTTGTTGGTCCATTCAGTATTGTTTTCATCATCCCGCAGTTTTTAGTGCATTTGTCAAATAAGTACGGGATGCCGTATTACAGTTTTTCAGGCAGCGAAATGCTCAGTAAAATTTTAATGTGGTCAGGTGCGATAATTGCCATTTACTGTGGGTTTCTGATGATATTTACCAGCAAAGGAACTCCAGCCGTTACTTCATCGCCTCAAAAGATTATGAGAACAAATATTTATGCTTATGTAAGGCATCCGATGATGTGGGCGCTGACAATCACACTGGCGGGTGAAGTGTTTTTTCATGGAATACTTTTATTGTTGTTATGGTTTTTTGCATGGTTAAGGATAAAACATCTTTATGTGGTTAACTACGAGGAGCCCCAGCTGGAAAAGCGATTTGGAGATAGTTGGAAAGATTATTGTTCAAAAGTTCCGCGATGGATACCGACATTCAGAAAAAAATAATTTTCTTCTTCGGCATGTTGTTAAAAAATTGTAATTTTGCAACCGCATTGGCCCCGTAGCTCAACTGAATAGAGTATCTGACTACGGATCAGAAGGTTACAGGTTTGAATCCTGTCGGGGTCACACAGAAAATCAGCCACTTACAAATAATAAAAGTAAGTGGTTTTTTGTTTAGTACACACAAAAGTACACACAAGGTAAATTATATCCGAACTAGGTGCAACGAAGCCGCGACGAAGCCCGAATAAAAAAAATCATAACTGCGAACAAGCCGCGTCAAACCTGAATTTTATAACAAAAATGGAACAAGAAGTGAATACAAGGGGAATTATTGGGGCGTGCCAATATGGTGCAAAAATGGTGTCAAAATACATAGAATAAAATAAGCCCCTGGTCACTTATGATACAAGGGCTTATTAAATGAAAGACAATGAAGTTTATTTCACTTTTGCTGCCAAACCACTACCTGCTCGAAATCTAACAACAAAACGAGGCCTTGGGTGTGCCATACTAAAAGAATAATCTTCATTAATACCTATGACAGTAAACTCAGCTGCTATTGTCAACCCATCTTTAATTGTTATGGTATAAACCTGATTACGTAAAAGCTTAGAGCAAAGGAATAGGTTGTCTGAACTTATAACATGCTGCCTTTCCTCTCCTGTAGTATCGTTTTTAGAGTGGATCGTATATGGAATAGTGCCAATCAGGTCCGGAGGAATAAAGTCTTTTAAATCGCCCCAAATTGCCATATACGGGTCATGAATCTTTATGCTTTCAGGATGAGCCATCCCATGCTTTATAATCAGCTCTGCAAAAGTGTGCGTATCCGGGAGGTTAAAATAAAATCTTGCCGGTGCTGATTTTACTACGCCTGCAGCATCGGTCACGAAATATAAAAAAATAAAAGGCTTTGTTTCATCACCTTCCAGCAAAGGAAAATCAGTTAAGCCGGTCTGTGCTGTAAAAGTATAAGGGCCTTCATATTGATTGGCGTTCGCTGTCAACACAAAAGGTAAAATATAGATAATATCATCAGGGAGAAGGCCGGGGATGCCTGCATAAGGATCTATGCCAATCTTAATGAAAAAAGTGCCATCATCCTCAACAATTAATACATTGAAGTTGTTAGGCATTAAAATACGGTTGGCAATATTGAAGTTAAAATTATAACTATTATAAAACGTACTGAAATAAACACCCACTGATGGAGTATTTACAATATTGGCCGGCCTATATGACCTAACATCCCGGGATGGGTCTTTAATGATATTATAAAAGAACATGCCTTCCGACCAGGCATTTTCGAAATCAAAATTCAATGGCCAGTCAGGAAGTACCATTTCATTGATGTAAGTTGAAAAACTATTCTTAAACGGTAGTTTGCAGATATTTTCGGTATTGAATGAACGGTCAATAAGACTGCGGCCAACGGCTGTTACACGGATGCCCCCACTGCCAATGTCCGCCTGATTTTCAAGGTCAAAATTAATACTGAACTGATTAATGAAGGGATTGTAATACGATTCAAGGATAACCGGGGGCAGCAAGTTACCGCCCGAAAGGATCATGTCCTGAAAGCCCAGGTGCCCATTATCATCAAGCAAGGGATAATTTGCCCGGACAGCTTCAGCCCATGTGGTTGATCTCCCCTGGCGGTTTTTAAAATTCAAAGGAATAATACTGTCTTTGAAAGGCCTCAATAATTGGGAAAGATTTTTGATCTTGTACCGCTGCAGCTGCTGTAAAGGAGTGTTCGGATTTGAAACCAAGGGCTGATATTTGGAAGCTGTGATTAATGCGTTCCACTTGCGGAAAACTACGTTGCCAAGCTTGCCGATAGCATCGCCAAGAAAACCATTTACTATAAGTGCCATAATTATAAAATTTTAATGATTACAAAAGTTTTGATTTATAAGCTACAAAAAAGGGCTTACCATGCAGGATAAGCCCTTTGAAATAGCTGCCGATAAAAAATTACAATGTAATTTCCACGGTGCCACTATAAACACTGTCGCTGCTTTGATTGCCGTCAGGGTTAACAAAGAATGAAAAAACATGAACGGTATCGCCGGCCCAGGTTGCAGGAATATCCTGCTGATCAACACCGGTTATTCTTGTGGTTGTGGTAGCACTGTAAAACCATTCTTTCTTGTCTTCGTTGTAGGTAGCAACATATAACAGGTCGAGGTTTGCAGGATCAACCGGATCAATGGGAGGAATCCATGACCTTTTGACTTTACTTGCCAATTCGTTGCCTGCCGTGATGTTTGAGGTTTTGTAAAGAGGGCCTTTAGCAATAAGGAGTAGCGAATAATCGATTGCATAGCTGCCCGGCAATCCGGTGATTGCTGTCTTGATGTTGTTTTTGATAAAGACATTGAAAGCAGACATATCAGTTGTCATGTTCTGAAATGAAACCTTGAGCATGGTAAGCAATCTGCGGCCTTCGGCTACCATCAGTGAAAACTTGTTTCGCTGGTTCACCTGGTCAGGGGTTCTGGGATTCTTTACTTCAATGGGCTTGGTGCGCATTGTGTTCTTGCTGAACTGTTTTGAAAATACAGCAGTACCGAATTTCTGTTTGGTTCTGCCGGTGATCGGATTTTGTACAATTGCCATGATAATTAAATTTTAATTGTTTATACTATGTTTATTTAAAAATAAGCGGCCTTGATACGGAGTTGATGCGGACTTACCCCATCCTACTTCCGGGTAAAAATTCTTGAAAAATTTTGATTTTTGATTTTTCATCAAGTTTAAATATTTCACAAAGATATGATAAACAATTACTAAAAGCAAGTTATTTGAAGTGTTTCTTTAGGTATATTTTATATTATATTGATATACTGTGTATTAAATTTTAATAATTTTTTATTTTTTTGAAAATTTTCAAAAAATCTGCTTTTAGACGGTGTTTATACCGGATAAAGAATAAAAAAGGGAGCTACTTTGCTCCCCCTTACCGTTATGACAGAATAAAATTCTCTTTTCGGTTTTCGATTATATCACTGCCGTATTTGTTGCGGATGTGTTCAATGGTTTTGGGCTGCTTATTTGCACTTTTGTAGTCGGGAGGCCTGTAATACCACATTACTTTTTTTGGTGCGAAATAGAAGCCCGTTTGCTTTAATTGTGCCCGGTGCGGATAAGTGTTACCACTCAGCCAGATCCAGTTACCAATTAACTCGATGATGATACCTTCCAGGCCGATGATCTGGCTGATGATCTCCGGGTACCGGATAAATTCTTCCTGGTCTTGTTCGGACTTTTCCGCAAAGGAAAAGAACGGATTCTTCATGATGTTTTCATACTGGAGGTTTATCTCCTGCATGGTGGCAGTATCACCGCCCCGGTCGGGATGGTGCTGTAATGCTAATTCTTTGTATCTGCGCTTCACTTCTTCGAGTGTGCAACAGTTTGAAAAGTACTGTGTTTTCATGGGTTTTGTTTATAAATATTGATAACTATTTCTGAATTTCCCGGCTCGCTTTGCGCTCGCCGCCACATAAAAAAAATATATCATTAATAAACCTGTATGCAGTAAAAAAGCGGTGCGGTTGCTGAATTGCAATGTTTTTCGAATAAAAAATTTTATACCACTAAAAAGAAAATCTATTGGTAAATAAAAATTTTTATTTGAAAACCCGGAGGGCTTGACATTGCAAGAGCGGTGGCAGCTTAACTTTGCGGAAGGTTTTATTAATGAACTTCAGAAAAAAACATTGTGGCTTTTTGAAGATATTTTTTTTGCTCTTCAAGGGTGGTTGGGTGGGGGTTGGTGGACGCTGGGGTTTTGGCGTGTTTTTTTGATGTGTGTAGGAAAAGATAATATAGCTGTCGGAAGTATGGAGCTGCTTTATTATGTGGGGCTGCGAAAGGATAGCGAGTGAACTGAGTGCAGCGTAACCGAGATCAGGAAGCGTAGCGGACTGTCGAGGTGGAGCAAAACGAAGTGAAGGAGCTTTGCTTGTAGCAGCATGGCTTTCAAAAAACATGACAAAACCGTAGCGTTGGAGTGCTTGGGAATAATAAAATAAAATACATTATTGGTGCGTTGGAAAATACCCAAAAGAGGGCTGGCATTGTTTTGTGCACGTGCTGCGGGAGTATCGGTGTGCTGATGGCAATAATACCGATCCGGTTTCTGTATATCCGATTGCTACGCATCGTATAACAGAAACTCTTTCGGCATTATAACCGAAAATCTTTACCGAATCAGGGATTATTGCCAAGTTATAAAATCAGCGGACAGCATGGGCAGCCACAAAGGAATAAGCTGCAATGCCGACGAAAGGACTTGAAGCTTTGCGGGCAAATGCAATTATGAGTGAAATGAATGAAACTGAAATGAAATGTAGCGTTGCTGTAATGTAATGGAAGCGTCAGCGGAATGGAATGAAGGTGTAATGAATGAACTGATAATGCCTTTTCGGCGGTGAGTAAAAGTTTTCTTTTTTACGGGAATTATTATTGCTGCTTATGTATTTGTGACCGGGAGGTGCTGTCCTGCTGATTTTATTAAGGTTGGAAAACCGATACTATTGGGCTTGGCAAAAACCATGACAGCCCTCATGAATCATATCAAAAGAATGCGCAGGGACGGCTTTTTGCGGGTGGCGGAAAGTGCGGCAATTTTACATAATAGCTGTTATAACTGACAGGCAGCAACTATGTTCAACTCGCCCAGCGGCGAAGCTCGTGCATCTCTTTAACCTGTAGCTTACGCCTGCCTGTTTTATAACTCCTATTATGATATAATTGCAACGATACTAAATCAACCAAAATAGCGAAATGTCCGCCGGCAAAATATGTAGGGCGCATTAGCATTTTGTCCGGCGGACATAAAAGAAATTGCTTTACTTAAAGAAATACTGAACTTGCCAAATTTTCTGAAAGAATACAATAAAATGGAATTGGGAAAGAATATTTTCATTAAAAATATGATTGAAAATAATTACATTTTCATTCCATCCATGGGTTTTGGGCTTTGGGTTTTGGTGCTGTCACTTTTAGGATTCATCATGCTTGGCTTACCGGCAAGCTGGGCAGCAGCATCAACACTGAAAGTTCCATTAGTAACTATCTCTTCGCCTTCTTTCAATCCATCCAATACAACATACGAGTCTTTTAAAGATGCCCCAAGGGTAATCTCCCGCATCTTAAATGCTGGCGGGTCGGTATTTGGAAGTTTAACATACACCAGAGACCGAGTACCTGTCCAAAGAACAGCAGATTGGGGAACAATTAACTGATCATTTGGACCTATAGATTTAGCCTGAACAATTCCATTAAGAAACATTTCAGGTTTGAACTGCATATTGTAGTTTGCTATTTCAATTCTTACTCTTGTAACTCTGGTAACAGGATCAATGACAGGATCAATGAATGAGATATTTCCTTTGAAAACTTTACCTGGTATTGCCTGTGCTGTAAAATCTATATTCTGCCCCATAGATATCCAGGCAAGATCAGATTCATAGGCATCAAAAACTCCCCAGACCTGTGACAAATCAGCTACATCAAAAAGTACAGAGCCTTTATTCACGTAATCACCTTCATTTACTTTTCTGCGTACCAATACACCTGAGGTTGATGAATAAATATCAAATGAGGAAATTACAACACCTGATTTTTCAATGGATTCAATCTGCTTATCGTTCAATTTCCAAAGGCGAAGTTTTTCACGGGCTGCATCAAGAATAGCGGGGTATTTATCTTTCATCGTAACCGCTTCGAGCAATTCTTTTTGTGCAGTCACCAATTCAGGAGAATATATTTTGGCGATTAACTGACCCTTCCTAATATTCTCACCAGTAATATTGATGTAAAGTTTATCAATTCGTCCCGAAATGTTTGCCGTTTGGGACTGCAATAAGGTTTCGTCTGCCTGTATCTTTCCAAATAGTTTCACTTCTTTTATCACGCGACCACGGCCAACAATAGAAGTCTGTACTTCAGCAAGCTTCATTGCCGATTCACTCATTGCAACTGCATTACTATCCACAGCTTCACCCTGATTTTGCAAAGGAATCAGATTCATGCCGCAAATGGGGCACTGGCCTGGCTTATCCTTTCTGATCTGCGGATGCATTGAACATGTCCAGATGTAATGTTTTGAATCTGTTTGCTCTGATACTGTATTTGTATTTGAGGAAGAATGATAAAAGAATAACCATCCAAGGAATAAGCCGACAAACAATAGAACTATTCCGATGGTATATTTATTAAGAAAGATTTTTTTTGCTTTCATAGCCTATACAATTAATAATTGACCGAGTTCATGAGTTTTTCCGCCCTAGCCACGGCAGTATTATAATCTATTATTGCATCGATATATTTAAAGTTATAATCAAGAACTTTATATTGCGTCCGCAAAACTTCTTCATAACTAGTGCCCCCGGTGGTATATCCTGAAAGCAAAAGTGAAGAGGTTTTCTTTGAAAGAGAGACCAATTCAGTGTATAACCGGACACGTCTTAATGCATCCGTTAAATCTTGTATTACCTGTCGTGACTGAACCTGCAACATGTTTTTCGTATTTTCCTTTTCCAGTAAAGTTGCTTCATACATGTACTTTGCCTCGTTTTGCATTGCATTGTATTTTTTACGATAGATGGGCAAGGTTATACTGAACATAGGCATTACCATATCCTTACCGTTCATCATGGAAGAGTTGCCATCACGTTTTTGAATTAAGCTATAATCGACCCCGATGCCATACATAGGCAGACCCATCTTGCGGGCTTTTTTCTGCATTAAGAGATAAGACTGGCTTTCAGCATCAAGCATAGCAAGCATAGGGTTTTTTGAAAGGGTAGTATCAATTAATGCTATTTGCCCGAGAGATAGTGTATTCAACTGAATAGAATCATTAATTTTTACTTCGATGTTTTGATCCCGATTCAGGAGTGCATTAAAATTGGCTTCTTCAGTTTTTTTCTGATCCAACAAAAGCGCTAACTGATCTTTCTGTTCAAGGATCTCCATTTTTACCCTCAAAACGTCAGTTAAACCCGACTGGTCATTTCCCCCCATGCTAGATGAAGTTCCTGAAGGCATTATATTGCCGGACTGCTGGTTATTACCAGAGCCGGTCTGCATGTTGCCCCCCCCCATGCTTCCAACACTATTACTCTGGGTATTTGGAGGGTTGACCGCATTACCAGAAGTCGATGGAGATTGCTGATCATTACTACTTCCTGCCGGATTTTGAAATTTAATCATCGCAATTTGTTCCAATGATTCGAGCAGTGTTATATTCTCCCGCTGCAACTTTATTTCCTGATCGTACTTTAATATCTGGTACCAGCTAGATTTTACCCTGAAAAACAAATCGGCTTTTACTGTATTGAATTCTTCGTATTTTGCTTTTGCCATCATGGATGCTTCATCCTTCGCTGTTTTGAGCGTACCGAACCAAGGGAACATCTGCATAAGACGAAAATCAGCAATTTGGTTGCCGTCTACTAATTCCATAGGCTGAATGAATACACCCATAGAAAAAGTGGGGTCGGACAATGAGCCAAGCTGTGGGACCTTTTCTAAAGCGGCCAGGTACATATTGAAAGCTGCCTTTAATTCGGGATTATTTTTTGCAGCTAGCACAAGGTAGGTATTTAGAAAAGCAGTATCTGGTTTCTGAGAAAAACAGCGCTGATCAGTAACAATAACAGCAAGCAGGATGATATAGAATTTCAGGTTTTTCATATTATTAATTTTCTGCAATAAGATTTTTTGCCTGAAGTTTTTTTGCTGCTCTTTCGCGCCAGATGCATTGCAGAATGGGTACTACAAACATTGTCATGAGCTGAATGACCATACCACCAAAAGCTGGAATTGCCATAGGGACCATGATATCGGAACCTTTGCCCGTGGAAGAAAGTACCGGCAATAAAGCTATAATGGCACAAGCAGCGGTCATCATAGCAGGGCGCACTCTTTTCTTACCCGCAATTACAACCGCATCACGAACTTCCTGAACCGAAGCAGGATGCATTTTCTCAAAAACCTGATGAATATAAGTGCCCATTATGACCCCATCATTTGTGGCAATACCAAAAAGGGCAATGAAGCCAACCCACACCGCCACGCTCAGATTGATGGGGTGTACCTGGAATAAACGCTGCATATCAACACCTGCAACAGAGAAGTTCAAAAACCAGGGCTGGCTATAAAGCCACAGCATGATAAAACCGCCGGCAAACGCAACGAATACACCTGAAAAATGTATCGAAGATGCAGTAAATGTTTTGAACTGGAAAAACAGGATAAGAAATATCAGTAACAGACTGATAGGGATTACAATAAGAAGGCGATTGGTTGCCCTGATCTGTTGCTCATAGTTGCCAGCAAATTTATAGGTTACACCAGCAGGTAGAACAATTTCTCCTTTGTCAATCTTTTCTTTTAAAAACTTTTGAGACTCTTCGACCACATCAACCTCTGCTTTACCGGTAATTTTATCGAAAATAACATAACCGTTAAGGAATGTATTCTCGCTACGGATCATTTGTGGCCCTCTGGTGTAATTTATATCTGCTAATTCACCCAATGGAACCTGCACACCTGTCATGGAAGGAATAAGTATTTTCTTTATTTCCTCCGGGGTTGAGCGCAATTCACGGGCATATCTTACTCTAATGGGAAACCGTTCACGACCTTCAACTGTATTTGTGAGCGCCATTCCACCAACAGCCACTTGCAATACTTCCTGAACATCCTGCACTGTCATACCATAACGTGCAATGGCCTCACGATTGAGTTTTATTTCAAGATAAGGAGCACCTACAGCACGGTCGTAAAATACAGATGATGCCTGAATTGACGGAACCTTTTTCAATTCGTTTTCAAGAATAATACCTGCTTTTTCAATGGATTCAAGATCGGGGCCAAATACTTTAAGACCCATAGGAGCACGCATACCGGTTGAAAGCATTACCAAACGGGTTTGTATTGGCATCAGTCGAGGTGCAGATGTTAAACCGGGAATGTCTGTAACTTTTACAATCTGGTTCCAGATATCATCAGGTGTTTTGATCTCAGGACGCCACTGACGCATGTAATCTCCATTATTGTCGGGAATGAGCTGTTCCTTATTTATTTTTCTGAAACCATCACGGTCAGGATCATAGGTTGAGCCATCACGAAGAATAAATGCACCATCACGATCTGTTTTGAACTGCATACGATGTCCATCCTCATCAAGTATGTATTCAGGCAAATAATTAATTACATTCTCAAACATTTGTACAGGCGCAGGGTCTAAAGCTGAGTTTATACGACCCCATTTACCAACAGCCTGTTCAACCTCAGGAATAGCGGATAATCTTTTATCGAGCAGCTCAACATATTCCTGATTTTGTTCAATGCCAGCATGAGGCATACTAGTTGGCATCAATAAGAATGACCCCTCGTCAAGAGAAGGCATAAACTCTTTTCCAAATCCCGGGAATGTTCTGTCGAAACTTTGCCATACTGCCGTGTTCTTCACAAAGGCGGGTATGAACCCAAAAATCCGGTGCGCTCCCTGCCACGCCAAAATTCCAAAGAAAATGGTGAACAAGGGTATAGCAAGGAATTTCCATTTGTTGCGCAATGCCCACTTTAGTATGGGAACATAAAAATGAACAATCAACGATAGTAGTATTAAAATGAGAGCAATAAGAATTCCGGCAAAAAGGAAATTTGCAAAATTGCTGTTGTGCGCCCCCAGCGGCAACCACTCAATAGAAAGGTAGTACAATGCTACCAGCAAAGCGATAGCAATATTAATGTAGTTAGTGAATTTTTTGTATTTTTCAGGCCAGAGAAACGTAAGCCAATTATTTATCCCGACGGCAGTTAATGCCAGCGCTGCCCAAGTTCCCCAAAGGATGGCAAAAAATACACCTGTAACGATAAGTATCCCGTTAAAAATTTTGCGGACCTTATTTTTATCGAGACGAAAAGAAAACAGATAGTATGTCAATGTAGGTAAGGCAATCATACCTAAAATATAGGAAGCAAGCAAGGCAATTGTTTTTGTGAATGCCAGGGGAGTGAATAGTTTACCCTCAGCTGCCTCCATCGTAAACACAGGTAAAAAGCTTATTATGGTAGTGGCAAGGGCTACTGTAACAGCTGTTCTAACCTCAGATGTGGCCTCATAGATTACACGGATCATATTTTTACCACGCACGTTAATATTCTCCGGCATCTCAAGATGCCGGATGATATTCTCAACGTCAACAATGCCAATATCAACCATAACACCGATGGCAATTGCTATTCCGGAAAGAGCGACAATATTCGCATCAATGCCCATCCATTTCATCGCAACAAATGTCATTAGAACTCCTACAGGTAAAAAGAAAGATACTATTGCTGATGCCCGGAGATTTAAAACCAAAACAATAATAACAATGATAGCAATGAGAATTTCATGCGAAAGGGCATATTCAAGGGTTCCTATGGTTTCTTTAATCAATGCAGTCCTATCGTAAAACGGGACTATAGTTACACGGGAAACCTGTCCATTTGCTAAAGTTTTTGAAGGGAGGCCGTCAGCAATTTCTGATATTTTGTTTTTGACATTATTTATAACTTCCATCGGATTGGAACCAAACCTTGCTACAACGACAGCTCCCACAGCTTCGGCACCGTCTTTATCGAGACCGCCACGCCGGGGAGCCGGACCAAAACTGACATTAGCAACATCACTGATACGAACAGGAATATTGTTGCGAACTGTGATGACCGCCTGTTTTACATCGTCTAGATTTTTTACATAACCAAGGCCACGTATGACATACTCGACCTTGTTGAACTCAATAGTTTCGGCCCCAATATCAAGGTTGCATTTGCGGACTGCATTCATGACATCCATGACCGTTACGTTGAACGATTTCATAGCATTAGGATCAATATCTACCTGATATTCTTTTACGAAACCGCCTATTGTGGCAACTTCAGAGACCCCGTTGACTGATGAAAGAGCGTATTTGACAAAATAGTCCTGTATGGTGCGCAATTCCTGCGGGTCCCAACCGCCGGTCGGGTTGCCTGTTTTCGTATCCCGGCCTTCGAGTGTGTACCAGAAAATCTGACCGATGGCTGTAGCATCAGGACCGAGAGCAGGCTTGACACCTTCGGGCAATGTACCGGCTGGTAAAGAATTCAGTTTTTCAAGAATGCGCGACCTGCTCCAGTAAAATTCTACATTATCTTCAAAAATGAGATAAATGAAGGACATCCCAAACATTGAGGTGCTGCGTATGGTTTTAATACCAGGAATTCCAAGAAGAGCCGAACTGAGCGGATAAGTGATCTGATCTTCGATGTCCTTTGGGGAACGCCCCATCCATTCCGTTGCAATAATCTGCTGATTGTCGCCTATATCAGGAATGGCATCGACAGAAACAGGATCGCGGGGGAAGGAACCAGTTTGCCAGTTAAAAGGAGCATAAACTATACCCAAAACAATAAAGATGACCAACAAAAGCATGGAAATCATCCTGTGCTCGAGAAAATATTTGATTATCCTGTTTAACATGGTGGTTCTCTATTTTTGTAGATATGCCTTAATGCTGTATTGTAAATTTATCAGTATAATACTGCACGTTGTAGTTGTTGACAAGTTTGCAAACATAAGTGCCGTTTGCAAAATGAGATGTGTTGATTTTTACAGAACTTTCGCTGACCGGCTTATCGAAAACAACTTTACCATACATATCGGAAATGATCATCCTATCGCCGCTATGAAAGGAAGCTGAACAGGTAAACTCAATTTGATCGTTTGCCGGATTGGGGAATGCATTTAATGAAAATCCTGATCCTTCAGTTTCCGAAATACCTGATACCGAACCTGAAAAAGAAAGGTTATCCACCCAAAGATAATCGTTTGCCGTTGGGCTGGAACCGCTCGCCCTTAAAAAAATGACACAGGTATCCGGGAATTCGACGGACAGGTAATTAAAGTTGATGCTGAAATTGGCCCAACTCATCGCCATGTCGGATAAGCTGTAGTTAGCAAACGCAACCGTATCCCTTTGCACCAGCGAAGTATTCCATTTTGTGAGAAAAACCGTGACAGCGCCTGCACTGCTTCCATAGATCATGTGCTGCCACTTGCCCGTGAAAGTTTGAGGGCGTAATGCAAAAGGAAATCCAGATTTAGGTTTTTTCTCTATTGTGTCCAAAATGCCGCTAACAGCAATGCCATTAGCCACATTACCTCCTATGGTCTTTGAAGTAAGTTTCATGTAAAATGAACCAGGACTGCCCGGTGCAGCTTTTGTAGCAGTAAAAATTCCTGAAGGCGCAGTGGCATTGTTCATCGTACCCCATGAAGCCGGGTTTTCGTAAGCACCCATGTTTGTCCAGGTCTCAAAACCTGAATTAGGAATCTGGGAAAAGCATGAACTTGCAATAAATGCAAATAAAACAGATTGAATTACCCTTTTCATTTTAAAGTTTAATTTTTCACAATGGCTGTATCAGATTCCTTTTCGACTTTTACGAGATCCATGCCACATTTAGGGCATTTGCCCGGTTTATCGCTTCTGACCTCGGGATGCATAGGGCAGGTATAAAGCGCTTTTGCATTCGTTGAGTTTTGTTCGGTGGAGGTGGTTTTATTATCCTGCGAACCACAAGCAGTGAACGCAAGCATCAACACGATGCCAACGATGGCTAGGAAATTGAATTTTGTTTTCATAGATTTGATTTTTAAGATTATAATTAATTTCTTTGATATTGGCAGCAAGCGGGAAGCTTGTTGTATGCTTTATCGGATGCTTTTATTTTATCGGTATCATAGCCTGCATCGGCAACCAGTTGATGAATCTTTTCAATAGTAATGGTTTCAGGGATGTAAGTCACAGAGAGTTTGTTGGTTGATAAATCCCATGTACATGAAATGATGCCTTTTTTATTCTTCAGGGCACTTTCGATTGTTGTTTTGCACATGCCACATTTTCCTTTGACACCAAAGGTTTCGGTTATGCCATTGTTGTTTGAAGTTATAGACGTAATGCCTGATTTTTTCTCCAAGGCCATTCCGCATTTTGTGCAGTTAGCGGGAGTTTTTGAAGTAATATCCGCATGCATAGGACATTCATAAAATACTGCCTCAGATTCATTGCCTGCCGTGTTATTGGCGGAAGTTTTACATGAGGAGCGATTGCTACCCCCACAACATTGCGAGTAAGCCGTTCCGAAAGACAACAATAATATTGCAAGAAGAACCGAAGTTATCGCTGTTTTGTAAACTGATTTTTTTGTTTTCATTTTTTTATTATATTTCGAATTGATGTTAAAGATACTTTTTTAATTACGAATTTTATTTAAATTGATATTAAATGTGTTTAAAGAAAATAGTTTAAACTAATTTAATAAGTTACATTTAGGGGTAAATGTCAGACTAACGAAATTTGTTGATAAATTCAATAAAATGTAAGCCATAGAAAACGGCGTGTTTTTGATGATCTATCAAACAAAAATGTTAAAAAAGAAAAAGTTCAGAAGCGAAAAACCTGCAGAAAATCAATATTCCCAAGGAATTTCAATGGCGGAGAAATATAAGAGAAAATATAAAAAAAAGGATCTGATATGTATTCTGAAATCTTTGACGAATTAAAAGGTGTATTAAAAACGAAAAAATCCGGGATCACCTTTAAATCAAAAGTAGCCGTCTGAAAATAATCCTTTATTTTTATAAATTTTACATCGTTGTGGCAGTCCTTACAAGGGCCTTTGCAGCAACGAACCTGAATATCAACCGTAGTTTTATAGTAGCGAGTGCCACAATAATGCTTGTTTATGGTAAAACCGGTGGTGGATATAAACACCAGAATAGTAAGAAAAATATGGCCCACTTTCTTAAACATATACAAACAAATAATGACAAATATACTGCTTTTTAATCACGGAAAGAATGTTATGGTTTTGATTTACTAAATATTACAACGTGAAATTTATTGTTTTATTGTTATTCTAGTTGAAAGAAACTCAATTTTGGCCCTTAACTTGTAACCATGAGGGAGAGATGCTGCGATAAATTTGATTTCAAAACGGCTGTTTCGTTAAGAATATCTCCAAATGTCATTTCACGGGTGCTTAAAATATCTATAATTTCTAGTCTGATAGGATTTGCAATAGCGTTGCAGATATTTGCATGAAGGTTATAAAGGGTTTTATCTTTCATTGTTTAATAATTCATGTGTTTATTAGTTTACATAGATATAATCTATTTGAATGCAAAAAACATAATAATGAATAAAATAGTTAAAATTTCAGTACCAAGGTTGAATGATTAAATTGATTTTAAGATAGACGGAGCCAGAAGAATAAAAAAAAGAAGTTGAATTTAAGTCGAATGAAGCGTTTAATATTCATTGCAGTTGGCATCGTGGGTCGGAATTTTATGACTGAATTCGACCTGAATGGTGGCATGGTGGATGTTGAATTGCTGACTAAGGGCTTGTTGTATGTTAGTTATAAAGACGACATCGGTTGGTATAATGGTTGTCAAGTGTACTGTTAAAGCAGCATCGGTGGTGCTTAAAGCCCAAATGTGGAGGTCATGAATGTTCGATACTTCAGGTAGTTGTAGCAGATATTGGCGGACCTCGACAATGTTAATATTTTCTGGAACTGCATCAAGTGCCAGGTTGACAGAATCAATGAGTAAATGATAAGTAGAGTAAAGGATAACAGCAATAATGATGAAGGAAACGAGTGAGTCGATCCACATGAAACCTGTAAATGTCATTATTATACCAGCAACCACGACACCCATTGAAACCAATGCATCGGCAATGAAATGAACATAGGCACTGCGTATATTCAAGTCGTACCTTTTGCCTTTCAAAAACAGCCACGCTGTAAACCCATTGACTACTATGCCAATAGCAGCAACGATGATTACATTTTGAGAATTTATTTCAATTGGTTTGCCCAATCGTTCGATGGTTTCCCAAATAATAAATACCACGGCAGCCAAAAGTAAGAGTGTATTGAGCAATGCAATGAGAATGGTTGAACGGCGGAAACCATAGGTAAATTTTAGCGTTGGCTTGCGTTGTGAAAGAATTAAGGCAATCCATGAAAATACTAAAGCCAAAATGTCGCTGAAGTTGTGCCCGGCATCGGCTAGCAAAGCCATGGAATTAGAAAAAAAACCGTAAATTGCCTCAAAGATTATAAAAACGATATTTAAGGAAATGCCTATTTTAAAGGCAGTACTCAGATTAAAACCGGCAGTATGCTGATGTTGGTGTTCCAAAATAATGATACCTATTTTTTATAATCCATAAAGATAATTTATCCTGCCGTAATATCAGTTTTTTCGTGTTGTATTTTAATTGCGCCCTTTTCTTAATATTAACTGAAGAAACTGAACATTGATTGAAGGACTGACAGCAGGCGGAATATTTATACTGAAATCGGACAGGAGGAGTTTAAAAGATGCTTCCATTATGCAATTGTAAGAGAGCATACGGTCGACATGGCTGAACTTCATTTTGGATAATGCGACTACGCTGATTTTATTTGCAGAAATTTCGAGTGGCACATCTATGTTGTATTCCTGATGGTCCCAAGTGAGGAAATCGACCGGGATAGTTGCAAAAAGCGAGATAATTTGCGGCTCTGCAAAGAATATACTGTCAAGCACAGTAATACCGCTTGTAAGTGTGCGAAGATCAATACTGCCGTGAATGGCTTTGTTGACCGGATCATAAACAATGGCGAGTTTATGGCTTTCGGCAAAAAAAACGGAGTCGTTATAATTACCGGTCGCCAAGACATAGCCATTGGTTGTGCGATAGGCGGTTTGGGAATAACTTTTACCGTAAAGCAGGAGAATGAAAACAGGCAATATCCAGGCTGAGTGCTTGATGTACGAAAAAGTTTTTGAAAGCCAAGGGCTGTCATACAGGATTGAACTTCCTGCATGACAGACGGCCTTGGTATTAGAATGGATGAACATTGACTTTATTTTAAAGAAATAATTCAGTGCCCGTTTTTACACGGAAGGATTTAATGACGTCAGTAATATAAATGATGCCATCGCCGGGATTGCCCGTGCGGCCCTGCGTGGAAATAATTCCGACTACCTTTTCGACATCCGTATCGTGACAAACAATTTCAATTTTTGCCACTTCGACGTTTGTGAATGAAAAACAGGTAGAATTTGCCGGTTTGTCATCCGTGTCGTCGGTATAGCTGCCGGTGCCTTCGCCTAAGGATACGGTAATGTTGGGATAACCGGCATCGAGTAATTTGCCCAGAATGCTGTCGACCTTAAAAGGTTTTACGATTGCTTTTATCTGTTTCATAATTCATAAGTTTTAATGGATGAATTAACAAGCCATATCGCCTGCATTTTTCATTGCCGACAGTAAATTGTAAGCACCACGGATCACGATTTTGCTTGCAGGCAAAACGACATCCTCAGGCAGTATGACTTCTGTATATCCGCCCTGAGATACACCTTTTTTTACTTCAATTACTTTGTACAATGTGACCACTTTGTCGCCTTCGGGTTTCTTTTCATAAAAAATGAAAATGTAGTTCTTGTCGTCGAATGAAAGTACCGCCTCATCGGGCAAAGCTGAAACAGAATCATTGCGCGTATCAATAGTGGCATTAATGTACATGCCGGGCAATAAGTTCTTGTCTTCTTTTTCGACGGTTGCATAAACCTTGATGGTTTTGTCAGTATTGATTGCCTTACCAACCTGGTAGATGACCGCCGTCATTTTGTTTTCGGGGCGGGTAGGGATATTGAAACTGATCTGCTGGCCGATCATCACTTTATCAATGTCTTTTTCGAACAGGGTGAGTTCGAGAGTGAGGTTTTTAGTGTTCACAATCTCAACAATGACGTCGGTGGCATTGACATATTTGCCAACATTGACACTTACCGTTTTAACGTATCCACTGATAGGAGAAATAACAGGCACTGAACCGGAAATTTTTTCGACTTCAAGTTTTTTTGCATCTATGCCAATCATTTTTAATTTTTGCTCCAATGCAAAAACAGTGGATTGAAGAGTTTTGTATTCTGCAACTGCAAGCTGATATGTTTTTGCAGAGCTGACATTTTCTTTGTACAAATCTTTCTGCCTGTTGTACTCTGTTTCGGCATATTCAAGTTTGCTTTTGCTTTCAAGATAGTTGCGCTGAAGTTCGATAAACTCGGGGTTTTCGATGACTGCAATTACCTGACCTTTTGAGACCGGACTGCCAGGAACCAAGCCGGTGCTTTTGATATACCCGCCCATGATGGCAGATATTGAAACCAGGTTTTGAGGGGAAACATTGACCACACCATTAACTTTTAATTCGGTGCTCAGCATTTTATGCTCCATGCTGCCCAGTTCAATACCTGCCGAAGCGATCTGTGCATCGTTCATTTCAACAGTGTTTGGCGGGAGTTCTTCGTGCTCGCCTTCGTGCTCTCCTGTTTGATTGCCGCTGCCACAACCTGCGGCAAACAGTGAGGCCGCAAGGATCATAAAAAACATTTTTGCTTTCATTTTATTTTTATTTATTAAGTTCATAATTCTGTGTGTTTTTTAATTAATTTGTTTTGCCCAAGATTTTTTCGATAGCAATTATTGACTGGTTGTAATCATTTAATGTTTGCAGATAATTTGATTTTATATCCAGCGCTTTATCGAGGTTCATTACATATTCGACATAATCAATATCGCCGGCCATGTAGCTTTTGCCCGATTGTACCATGATGAGGTCGGATTGAGGAATGGCTGTGCTTTCGTAATAATCGAGATTAGCCCTGAATTGTAAGTATTGCTGTAAAAGAGTTTGAAATTCGCTTTTGACAACAGAGTTATAGTACTCGAAGTTGGTTTGTGCAATTTGCTCATTGACCTTTGAGGCGCGAATTTTTGCCGATTGCGAGCCAAAAATCAAGGGAATGGATATGCCCGCCTGAATACCCGTAAAACGATGGGCATTACTTAATTCTTTGTTGGACTGGTTGAAATAACCAATGTTTATATCGGGCATTAACTGCATTTTTTCAACCTGAGTTTCTCTTTTGGAGATCTCAATCTGATGCCTTATTATTGTAAGCGACGGATTGGCCGAAACGGCAGAGCTGTCGGTATTGAAAGCGAAATCGATCTTTTGAAGAACCGAATCGGAGATGTTGACCGCTTCATTTGAGTTAAGCAGAGTTTGCAGTTTCTGGCGGAAGATCAATATGTCAGATTTTGCCTGACTGATCTGCGTTTTTATTTCCATTAAGCGGGTTTCCGCTGTAACTTTTTCGAGCAGGGCACTTTCGCCCAATTTATTTTTAAGCTCAGCGGCTTTGAGAAAATTGGCATAAACCGAATCCTGATAAACAAGCCATTTAAGCCGGGAATAGTTGTAAGCAAGCTGAAAGTAAACGGATTTGACCCCGGCGATGATTTCGGTTTTAGAAAGTGACAAACCATATTCAGCATTCTTTACATAAGCTCCTGCCAGTTTGGACCGGCTGAGATTCTGAAAAACGGAAGGAAATGTCTGAGAAACCGAAATGTTGTTATCCTTAGCATAGGAATTGGTTTGCCCGTAAGATAAATCAATGTTCGTTTTTTCGAATTGCCAGCTTGCCGTTTTGAGCTTCTTCTGATAATCGACCTGAAGGGCAGAAGATTTTATGTAGCCGTTGTTGTTCAATGCCTGTTGTAAGGCCTGATCGAGCGTATAATACTTAGGACTTGCTGTTTGCGCCTGAAGTTCGTTAGAATTTCCGAAAAAGAAGAACAGCCCTGCCAGAACAATAACAGGTATGACATTAGCGACGGGTGCAATCTTTGCTTTCTTTTTGCCGGAAAAAAGAATGTATAATATAGGCAAAACAATAAGAGTAAGCAAGGTTGCAGAAATCAAACCACCAATGACGACAGTGGCAAGGGGTTTTTGAACCTCAGCTCCAGCGGATGTTGAAAGCGCCATAGGAAGAAAACCCATAGATGCAACAGCCGCCGTCATCAAAACGGGACGAAAACGGGATTTAATTCCTTTTCTTACCCGATCATATATATCTGTAATGCCCTCTTCTTTTTCGAGGCGGTTAAATTCAGCAATAAGCACAATGCCATTGAGCACGGCAACCCCGAATAATGCAATAAAACCAACGCCTGCTGAGATGCTGAAATTCATATCTCTCAGGTATAGTGCAATTACTCCACCAATTAAAGAAAGAGGCACAGCCGAAAAGATGAGCAGGGTTTGTTTTATTGATTTGAAAGCAAAAAACAGTAAAATGAAAATCAAAAGCAAAGCGACAGGAACAGCCACCGATAATCTTTTATTTGCAGCGACAAGATTCTCGAACTGGCCCCCGTATGTAACATAATACCCCGGAGGCATTTTAACTTTCTCATCAATCACCGGGCTGATCTCTTCGATGATGGACTGAACATCCCTGCCGCGAACATTGAATTGGACGGTAATACGGCGTTTTGTACTTTCCCTGGAAACCTGAGAGGTGCCGGTTTTAATTTCGACAGAAGCAAGCTGGTCCAGAGTGATCTGGTTGCCATTGGGCAAGGGCACATATAGACTTTTAATATATTCAATGTTATCCCTGAATTGTTTATCGAAGCGTACCACCAGGTCAAAGCGTTTTTCTTCATCGTACACTACTCCTGCGGTGCTACCGGCAAATGCAGTTTTGAGAAGCTGGTTAATATCTTCGATGTTTAAGCCGTACTGAGCAATCTTTTTTCTGTCGTAACGAACCTGTACCTGACCCGAACCCGTCACTTTTTCTACGTTTATGTCTTCGACACCTTTTACACCGGTAATCAGCCTTTCCACTTCTTCAGCTTTTTCGGATAGCAGCACGAGGTCGTCACCGAATATTTTCACAGCAACATCCTGCTTTGATCCGGTCATGAGTTCATTAAAGCGCATTTGAATGGGTTGTTGAAGTGTAAATACTACACCTTTCAAAACGGACAATTCCTCTTCCATTTTTTCCATCATTTCAACGCGGGTTTCAGCACTGGTCCAATCTTTCTTGTCTTTCATTACTATAATGTAATCTCCGGTCTCCATCGGTGTGGGATCGGTAGGTATTTCGCCAGTACCAATCTTACAAACTACATGCTCGACCTCAGGAAACTTAGACATGAGTATCTTATTGGCTTTTTCGACAACCTCTACAGAATTTGACAATGAGCCGCCCTGAAGGGTTATGACCCCTGCTGCAAGATCGCCCTCTTCAAGCTGAGGAATAAATTCGCCGCCAAGAGAATTAAACAAAAATATACTGGATATAAGCAGAACACCCGAAGCACTGACCACAGCAATTTTGTGCCGTAGCGAAAAATTAAGAACGGGGTCGAACAATTTGTGGAGGAACTTCATGATTTTTTCGGAGAAGTTGGGTTTGTGTTCTGTTTTTCTGCTCAGGAATAATGCCGATGCAACCGGCACATATGTCAAAGAAAGAATGAGGGCACCCAGGATGGCAAATGCAACGGTTTCGGCCATGGGACGGAACATTTTGCCTTCAATACCAACCAATGCAAGAATCGGAAGATAAACGATAAGAATAATCACCTGTCCAAAAGTGGCAGAGTTCATCATGCGTTTAGCAGAACCGAATACTTCACCGTCCATTTGCTGTCGCGATAATATTTTAACTCCGGGGTGATGCGTTTTACTTTGCGTGATCCGGTGGACCACGCTTTCGACAATGATGACGGCGCCATCCACAATTAAACCAAAGTCAATGGCACCTAAACTCATGAGATTGCCTGATACCCCGAACAAGTTCATCATTGAAATTGCGAAAAGCATTGACAGGGGAATGACGGAGGCAACGATGAAGCCAGCCCTGAGGTTGCCAAGCAAGAGGATAAGGATGAAAATAACGATGAGACCTCCTTCAATAAGATTACGTGAAACCGTACCTACTGCGCGATCAACCAGTTCTGTACGGTCATAGAAGGCCTCAATTTCAACACCTTCGGGCATTGATTTTTTTATCAATTCCATTCTTTCCTTTACCCCGTCAATGACTTCGGATGCATTTTTTCCTTTCAACATCATGACTACCCCTCCAACCGCTTCGCCAATGGTGTCGACAATGAATGCCCCGTAACGGGGAGCGCTTCCCATTTGTGTTGTCGCAACATCTTTGATTAATACTGGTAAGCCGTCATCCGTGGTTTTTACAACAATGTTTTCAATGTCTTCCAAAGAGGTGACGAGACCGATACCCCTGATGAAGTAAGCCTGCGGCTTCTTGTCGATGTACGCACTGCCTGTGTTCTGATTGTTCTTTTTCAGGGCATCAAAAATATCTGTAAGCGTTATATCCATTGATTTCAGCCGCTCGGGGTTTACCGAGACTTCATATTGCTGCATGAATCCACCGTAACTGTTGACATCAGCCACGCCCGGAGTACCAAGCATTTCGCGGCGGACAATCCAATCCTGAATTGTGCGCAGCTTCATTGGGTCGTATTCTTTTTCGAAGCCGGGCTTGACACGCAAAACATATTGATATATTTCGCTAAGGCCGGTGGAAATGGGGGCCAACTCCGGAGTAGTGACCCCTTCGGGAATCATTTCTTCAGCTTCTTTGAGACGTTCAGAAATCTGCTGCCGCGCCCAGTACATGTCGACATTGTCTTTGAAAACAACAGTGACGACAGAAAGCCCCAGCCGGGAAATTGAACGAAGCTCGACTTTGTCAGGAATGTTGGCGACTGAAACCTCAACAGGAGAAGTTATGAATTGTTCAACTTCATTTGCCGCCAGGGTCGGCGCAATTGATATGATCTGCACCTGATTGTTGGTAATATCAGGAACCGCATCAATCGGCAAGCGGGTGAGGGAATATGTGCCCCAACCGATAAGCGCCAATACAAATAAACCAATGATGAGTTTATTGTATATCGAGAATTTTATTATTTTTTCTATCATAGTTTGATAATTTAACTTCTATTTGAATCTATTTATTTGATATACTACCTGTATGACAATACCCACGATAGTCAATGCCCCAAGTATGATGTACAGAATACGCTTCCTTTTTTGGTTTAGAGTCAGTTTTTTATTCTTTTTCTTTTTGGTTTTTGCATTGTTCTGATTTCATACTTCTATTAAATGATTTTGTGAATGAGTTAATAACCCGGGCAATGGTAATAGTTGTAAATCTCTGCAATAACGTAGAGGATGACTATTGAACTTCCAAGAATGATGAGAAACCATAATATCAACCTTTCAGTAATGCGTTTTCTTTTCTTTTTCGCTTTTTTGTTCATTTCATTATTTTGTACTTTGAAACTAAAACAATGCCTATGCGCCCGAAACGGGAACATTGGAAGGAAAACATATAACTATTAAGACCTGACTAAACGTCAGAATGCCATAACAGTAAAGTTTCCTTAACGGGAGGAAAAGAAATTATGATTTGGGAGGGATCAGAATATCACAAAGGTCGATACTCAGGAATGATGATGAATACTCAAAGTATATTGTCTCGAAATATTCGCGTTGAAAGACAGCAATGAAATCAGAAACATAGAAAGTGGACTGGCAACACTGACATGTGCAAAATGGCGAACAATGGTCGGTTTCATTCTGATGATTATTGTTTCCGTTGTGAGATGTTTCAATTTTTTGCGGGGAACCATCCTTCATATCATCAATGCAGGGGGCGGCACTAAGCCCCAAAACAATAAAGGATAATATGACCGCTAAAAATTTCATTTGAGTATTTGCTGACAAAAGTAATGAAAATTTCGTGCAACTGAGTTGCAAAGTTACTTTTGGCAATTGGAACAGATGCCTTTTATGACCATATTTACACTTTCAAGAGTAAAATGGACGGGGAGATTTACCTCAGGGACAGGAACATCGTTTAAACAATAGGTCTTATTACATTTTGTGCAGAGAAAATGAACATGGAGGTCTTCGGGATGGCAATGACAGGTTTCTCTGCATAATGCATATTTGACAGAACCCGTGCCATCGTCGATGCTATGAATGAGCTTGTTTTCTTCAAAGGTTTTAAGGGTGCGATACAGAGTGCTTTTGTCGGCTTTTTCAAATTTTACTTCCAATTCGGCAAGACTAATGGCGGATTTTTGATCGGTTAACACCCGGAGGACCAGTTCGCGCATGGCGGTGGGTTTGATGTTTCTATTGTGGAGTTTGTCGTTTGTCATGATGTTGATTTGGTAACTGTGTTTTGATTCGTTGATGAAAGGTTGCGGCCGGTAGCAGAGATCAACGGCTTTGTCTTTTTTATATGGTACTTTTGTCTTGATACAAAAGTACCCAAAAAATCAAGAAAATATATCGCGAACCTTCGCCGCATGCCACTCGCTGACACCGCCATATTTTCGTGCCAACGCTCTGTTGCTGCCCCTTCGACTGCGCTCAGGGCAGGGCCGCAGCAATCAGGTGGTTCCTTCCTCATTTTTTGTTTTTCGCTTTGTTTTCTTGTCCGGGGCAAATATGCCGGCGGTGTATTTCTCGTAAAGTTCAAACAAAAATTCAATGCGCTTGGTTTCGTTGATGAATGGTTGAGGGCGGTAGCAGAGATCAACGGCTTTGTCGAGTTCGTTGTGGGCTTTGATGAGCGCCGGAGGCATGGTTAGCGGATCGTATAGATCGGCTAAGCTGCTGTTGGGGAATTCGGCCCGTGTATCGAGAACTTTTTGTGCAGCTTTTTCAATGGCTTCTTTTTGCTTATCGGTAGGATTTTCGGGCCAGGGGAAATTGTTATAAACAATATCTTTTGAATAACGAAAATCGCTTTTTAAACGACCACAAATGTATTTCACCCAAGCCATGTGCATCGCGGACATTAACATACCAAAGTGAAATAAATTTCCATTGGGTATAATCATACAACTATCACTAGGAATGCTGTCTTTTGTAAAAAAACCCATTGGAATGTATTTTCTATTCTCTGAACTATGCCGAGGAATAACAATAAACGAGTCCGGATTATTTAAATCCCTGAACAAAGATGGTGTAGATGCGTATTTTCTTGTTTCAGCTCCTGAGCTATTACTCCTAAATTCATAGACATTTTTTATTCTTTCCTGAACAAAAGGCATTTCACGTATTGCGCTTGGTTTTGCATTCAATAACCACAAACACCATCGTTTTTGTCCATTAAGAAATTCTTTTGCGCTGATTAGTTGTTTAAAATATTTGGAAGCTTTTGGCTCGATTTTAAGAAAGTTCTGTGCCTCTTCATCAGTAAAAATCAAATTACCCTGATCATAAGGAGAGTTACCCCTTGACATTTTAGGAATATTTGAAATAGGTTTATTTTGGGAAATCAAAGAAAAATCACTTCCTTCAATCAGATAGGGATTAATGTTTTTTACTTTTATTACATGTGGTTCGCCCTTAATATCCTCGTATTCATATACAAGCTTTTCAGAAATATCATAATTTGAAAATCCAATTATAACAACATGCACAGCGGCCTTACCACGTGCTTCATTTCCCCATTTAAAAGTACGATGTGCGAAATGTATCTTAATCTTGTATTTATTATACAGCTCGTTCCAAAGAATACCAACCTGTTCGCCTTGTGAGATTGAGTTTGTGGAAACAAAAGCAACTTTTGTCCGGTCTTGATTCGGGTTTTGATTTTCTGTTACAATAAATGAATACTGCTGCAAGTATTGTGCAGCCTTTATATACCAACATGTAACGTAATCAAGTACACCGGCGCCATTAACACCAGAAAATACTTTTTCAACATCAGCTTTTTGTTCAGCGTTTTGCAAGCTATTACCTATAAACGGAGGATTCCCCAATATATAATCAAAGCGTTGCTCGCGTTTCTCAAACGGGATGGGATCAATAAGGCTGTGCCAATCGGTTTGCAGAGAGTTGGCGCAAACGATAACCGCACTTTTGCGCAAGGGCAAACGCAGGAAATATTCTCCAAATTCATCACTGACACGCTGATTCATCTGGTGATCAATAAGCCACATGGCAACCTGTGCTATTTGTGCCGGAAATTCTTCGTATTCGATGCCATAAAACCTATCGACATTCAATTTTACGAGGGTTTCAATATCAATTACCTGCTGGCCTTTCTGCAGGGTTTTGATGATCTCTATTTCGAGTAAACGAAGTTCACGATATGCAATAATGAGAAAGTTTCCGCAACCGCAGGCGGGATCGAGGAAGCGCAAAGCTGCAATTTTCTCATGAAACCTCAGCAGCTTGTTCTTATTGTCCTTTACCGATTCAAACTCGTGGCAGAGGTCGTCGAGAAACAAGGGTTTGATGATTTTCAGAATGTTTTTCTCGGAAGTGTAATGTGCGCCAAGGTTGCGGCGTTCGGCAGGATTCATGACACTTTGAAATAACGAACCGAAAATTGCCGGGGATATCAGGCTCCAATCCAATGAGCAACATTCAAGCAAAAGCGTCCGCATTTTGCTGTCGAAGGATGCCGGGGGAAGGACTTCTTCGAAAAGTTTACCGTTGACATAAGGGAACTGTGCAAGGCTCTCGTCGAGATTGCGGAGGCGTTTGTCTTTATCGGTGTTCAGGATGAAAAATATCTGGGCAAGGTGCATGCCGAGGTCGGAGCCGTCGGGATTTGTTTTCAGGTCGAGATACTCATTGAAAATGCTCTTGTCAAAGATACCAGTATCATCAGCAAACATACAAAACAGAAGGCGGACAAGGTACATTTCAAGGGCATGGCCTTCGTAACCAACAGCTTTCAACTGATCATGCAAACGACCCATCACCTCGGCGGCTTTGATGTTGACAGGATCTTCTTCTTTGAACGTTTTTTTCTGATACCCGGCAATGAATCCGAAAAGCTTTACATTTTTGTGAAGTTCGCGGAGTTCGAATTCGTGATGGTGACCCTCGTCGAGATCATATAGCCGGAAACGTGCAAAATCAGATACAAGGACATATCGGGGCAGTTCAAATTCCTGCAGTCCGGGGAAATAGTCTTTTGCCTGAATCAGGGCTTTATCGAGGTTGCGGCCACGGGATTTGTGTTCGACCATTAAGGTACCTTTCCACAGCAGGTCGATATACCCTGTGCTTTCGTCTAATCGTTTTACCGGCTGCTCAAAGGTGGCAACTCTGCGGCGGCTGATACCGAATACTTCAAAGAATTTGTCCCAGAACGATTTTGCTTCTGCGTCTTCGGATGATGCCGTTTCCCATTCCTTGCTAAAGGCAATGGCACGGGATCGTATTTCGTTCCAGGAGAGGGGCATGGAATATGTTTAAGAAAATCAAAAATAAAAATATATATGGAGAATGAGGAAATAAAAAGAAAAAAAATAATGTTATTAGGGAATAAAAAAAATTATATTAGAGAAGACAATCGCCTTACATCATATTTATAATGACAAACCTGATGTTGTCAATGTTACGTGATGTCAATAAAAAACTATAATTATTCAGAATCTGAAGGTAATTATCCTATTTCTTTTTTCTTTCCATTCTTAAACCACGTTCATCAATGAACTCATAGATGTCGATGCAGGTAACACCATTTTTTTGGGATACGCCGGGTATTTTATTCTTTTTGAGCTTGCTTTCATTTGTAATCAAAACATAACTGTTTACTTTGCAATAGGCAATTAGGTAAGGATCGGCTTCTTCCTGACCATCGGCTAATTTACGAGCACTAAAAAAACCAGTGTTATATTCCTGATTAATAATTGGAATCGCTGCGTTGAAACATTCAGCATCGGTAGGATAAACGAATTGCTTTTTCCACTTCTTTACAAATTTTTTTAAAAAATCCTGTTCACCCTGGTAACGTATAATTTCATCTTCAACAAAGTCAATAGTTCTGAAACGACCTTGCTTTATCAAATCCTCAATTTCTTCCCAAATTGCAGAAAAAACAAGGCTGTTTGGCTGAAATGTTGATTCAAGTTTGATCAGCCCGCTTGTATCGATCACGTAAGTGACATTGTCCTTGTCCTGGAAAGCTAACTTCATTTTATCAAGCGTTCAGCAATTGACGGGCACGAGGGATGTATGATAGTCTTAAACCTAAGAAATCCGACAAGTCCTTTAAATCAATTTTATTTTGATCGTAAGCCTTAAAAGCAAGGCTAAAATATGTACGGCCTCTCTCATTAAGAGTCTCTTTAGGCAGATTTCTGCCTTCATGCGTCTTGCTGATACCAAAAGAAGGTTTGTTCCAGGCCTGATGCTTTTCTTTGTAATAGTTTGCGGTTGTGAGGTTATTGTCAAGGATACATCTGAGCATAGAAAGTAATCCTACATGAAATTTAGCAGCTAATTCAGATAAATCTTTTCTTGTCCAAAATTTCTGATTATTTGCAATATACCTTCTAACAATTTCTGAATTAAGCAACTCTGCAGTAGGAACCAAAATTTCTGCGGCAAAAGCATTGCACCATTTTTCGACCTGCTGCTCATTGATATTAAAATCAATGTTGCAAATACCACCTTCATTAAGGATAACATGGCCAAGCTCATGGAATAGAGTAAATATTTTTGCTGTATGTGGTTCACCACCACGCTTTATTGCAATAATCGGTATTGATTCATCAATAAGCGAAAATCCTCTAAGACCATCCTGTGGCATACTCAATTGAAAAACAGCAATTCCAAGAGATTCGATCTTTTCAATGTAAGCACCTAATGCCAAATTTGCATTATCAACCTGTCTGATTTCATCAAGACCCCATTGTTGACGAAGTGCCCTTGCCAATTCAGCCGGAGAATCATTCATTGTAGCATGTACACTGAATCGTTGTAAAGATAATCCTAATTCTTCACGGAGTTCCAATAATGAAATCAGCAATGCCCTTGCCTTACGAACAGCCAAAATGGTTTTATCATGAAATTTATTTAGAATTTCAGAATTTACAGTTCGGTGGTCTTTAGGCATCGGTTTTTCAGCCGGAACAGATTGAAGCAATAATGTAGCAACCGTGCGCTTGTATGCTTTTGCCATTGCCTTTAATTCATCCATCGAAGGAGATTTTTGACCACTTTCTATCTGATCAAGCCGATTAAGAGTAATTGCAATGCTTTTAGCGGCGTTAGGTTTGGAAATCACAAGAGATTCACGCGCCCAGCGCAGAACATCGGGATTAGTTTTGATGTGAATTGCATCAGTCATAATTGACAAAAATATACAAATTATTAATTCAATAAAGTTTAATGACTAAATTACTAAAAAAACCGTTAAAAAGCAAGAAAATCAAACACTTGATAACAAGATATTCCGCAAATCAACCAATCCATCATAATACAGGCGAAATTTCGGATTGCCATTGTTATGACGGACAAATTCAAGATTGGAAGAAACGAAAAGTGCAGAATCGACAATCAAAGTCCACGGATTGAGCCGGATTGGATGGGTGGGCAGCTTATGGGAGGCAAAGAAAGTTTCAATTTCAGATAAGTCCCAGGGTTCAGGTTTTGGCTTATTCACTATCGGGTTAATAAAGTTTGTTTTTACATTATCACTTTTTTCACGTTTTTCACTTGGTGGAACCGAAATGATTTTTGCTTTTTCCGGCGGGTAAAATACCGGCAGCCCATACGAGACATTGATTTCATGGTAATCAAAGCGAATTAGATAATCAGCGAGATCAAGTCCACCGGCACGATCAGATATAGCTGCTTCTTTTTCCAACAAATCAGATATTTCAAAATGAACATCATGTAATTGCAATGATATTTCAGCAGCCTTTGCCGACCATTTTTCAAAACAATTCAGGTCGGGAAATAAAAAGATTTTACGCTCATGAAGGCATTTGCACTTAGCAGCAGAAAGGTTTGTCAGACTTCCGACTGCCAACCAAATGAATTCAGGAAAATAGACAGAAGCGATCATCGCAGTCTTTTCGCTTTCGACAATAGCAACCGGACTATTTATGTCAGAGGCCAGCAAGTGTTCGCCGAAAAAACACTGCTGCAAGTTGTAATTTTTTAGTTTCAGGGCCTTATGTGCCCAAAAAATATGATTGAAGGATTCTTTAATGCGCCTGCCGGTTTCAGGATTATAAAGCATAATTTTACCAGTTCTGATTCTGCCTTCCCCATCAATCTGCCAAAATACGGTAGCACCGGGCCAATGATTTGATGTTCCTAGGTGATATCGGTGAATAAGATTATTCACAGTATCTTTATCAAACAAGGTTAAAAGAAAATGGACAAAATTGTTTTTATGGTATGCTGATAAACTTAGTTTATAGGTAACATAGGGGATAAATGAAATTTCTTTAGCAGAATTATTGGACGGAGATATAACAACTCTATGAGTATTCGATTTACATTTATGATTCTCAAATGTCGTGCTATCATTACTTTTATAGCCGTCTTTATATGGATTCAGGAAATAGCCACAATTTATCTCCCGGTCACAACGACCATAAATTTCAGGTAAGTACTCCCCTATTTCTGTGTTGAAATAACGAACGAACCTCTTTTTACCACAAGCCGGGCAGTCAAATTTTTTGCTACTGTTGTCTAGTTTATAAACAAATTCATCCATAGGTGAAAAAAGTGAAAAAGGTGAAGAGTGTACAAAAACATTTTTAAAAATTATCAAGCTGCCTTGTTACAAATACTACGTTTCCAATATTTTTCTTTTCTACAATATACCCAGAACAGGTAAGACGTAGAGAAAACTTGTGTTTGCTTACGGGTTTTAAACCATCATCAAAACAAAATGACCGATATGAACTGTAAAGGTCTCTCAGTGGTGTATAATCATCAGGATTGTTAATGTAATTGTAGTCTTCAATAAACATCAAAACACTATCGGATTGTTTCCGATATTGTTCTAACTGCTGCTTTACAGCTTCACATTCAGTAAAATTCTTCTGTTCTAAAAGACGATTTAACCCATCAAGCACCCAATTAAAAACACCGGATAATTCATGAGCAATAATTTTGGATGCAAGTTGCTTATCCTGTTCTTCCTCAGGTATGGTGATATCAAAAGGAATTATGAGAAACCTACGGAAAAATGCCAGCGTATGTTCGACATCCCAAGGTAACTCATTACAGTTAAAAATCAGTTTACCATAATTATCAATCAAGAACGGAGCACCATACGGCAGGCGGGCTTCAACTTTTTCACCGGAAACCAATTGTTTGAATATTGATGTTTCGAGGTTGACACCAATTTCACTTGCATAGTTCACCAGTTTGTTTGCCAACATGGCCCGGTAGTAGCCATCGTCATTGGTAAGGCTTTTCAATGAATAGGTAGAAACATTTTCGGAACCTAGCAACGCATTTACAATTTCAAAAAATACAGATTTACCATTTGCCCCTGAACCATAAAGAAGCAGCGCTTTCTCAAGTTTTAATGTGCCGTGTTTCATGAATACGTACCCAAGATATTCAGCAAGAATCTTCTGCCTATTGATATCAGGTAATACCCTATTGAGATATGCTTCAAATTTCGGTGCTATTGCTTTCGGGTCATAATTGAAGGGCAACTGATACGTAATAAAATCTTTACAATTAAAAGGCTTGAGATTATTACCATCAGGTGTGATTTCGAATGTGCCATTTTCAAGGTTAATCCGTACCGCATTCTCAGGTGTTACTGGTTTTGGAAGATTTGCAGTGGCTAAGAATTGTTTGTACAACTGATCACGAAAATTATAAAATCTGGCTTTGAATTTATCAACCCCCATCTTTTCAGCTGCATTACCCAAAAATGATTTGAGATCATCAGAGGAAAGTAAACTCCAAAATGCACCGTTATACACATAAATGAAATCATTGTTTTGACAAAGGTCCCATTTATTTTGCCTGGCAATTTTTATAATATTTTCAACTGTGATTATCTGGTAATGATTGTTTTTGGGATGCTCCTTGTCACTTAGTTCAGCAAGGGTGCGATAATCAATTGGCTTGATTTTTTCGGTCAACTGAAATAAAACTGTGTTGTGTGGTATCGGTTCAGTTTGCTTTAGCAATTCCTTCATATGGCCAAGAATTTTATCTTTGGTTATGCCCGACTGATCTGCATCCGGATTAACAGATAAATTATCTGCGTCACTTTTTTCAGTGGTTTTTTTTATGGCAACTTTATCTTTAGCCATGATTTATCTTTTTTTATTGTCGGATGCAAGGTTGTAAGCGCGTGAACCAATCTTCACCATGGAGCCGGACTGACGGCGGTCTTGTTGCATATATTCCGTTAATTTTTCACGTGAAAAAAGCAGACGTTTACCGGATTTCCAGCAAGGAATCTCCCCGCGTGACACCTTAGAATATAATGTTGGAATAGCTAAGCCAAGGAGGTCGGCAGCCTGACGAATGGTAAGGGGTTTGTCTGGATCGGGGGCTTCCTGAGATTTGTTGTCGTTTTGTTTGAGGTCAAGTAATAGATTTTCGATGTTCGATAATCTTGCCTCAATAATTTCAAATGGGTTGTTCATTGTGACTGATTTTTGTCACAAAGTTGCGGGGCACAAAAAATCGGTAACCGGTTATAACCGGTTACAATTTTTATTAATCTTCTTTCGCGACAGCCGCTTTTAAGGTATTAAGTTCCTCCGAAGCCCTCTGTTTTTCTGGGGAATCATGAGGAAGAAGATCTATCACTGACTCAATTAAAGAAATTTTATTTAAACTCTTTTTATGTGTGGGTTCTTTTGCAATTCTGTTTTGGCGACTTAAATAAAATGAATAATGTTGAAACAATTTTTCACCAGAATTTAAGCCATATTCTTTTGCTATTTCATTACCATTTTCCCGTGTCACACGCCTTCCCTTATAAAAACATAACAAAGCGATCTGACGCAACGTGAGTTTATCTATATCGGGTTCACTATTATGATCAGATTCAGAATTTCCAGGTTTAGCAGTATAATTAACAAGGTCAATAGAATCAATAAATTCAAATATTTCCTTACAGAAATTAACCAAAGAGAAATTATTTTGTGAGTAACCTATTTCAAAAGACTTTACTACTCGGACAATATTTTGACTTTTCGCATAACTACCAATGAAAATTGTGTTTAAATTCAAAGAGGAGGATATTAAAACCGTTGCGGTATTCATAATAAATCCATCATCATTTTCCTCATCCTTTTTGTCTTCTTTCGGTGCAAAAAAATGAGCATAGAATTTTTTAAACATTTCCGTATCAGGCCCAAGATGGGTATAATAATAAGTAAGAATAATCGCAGCAATTTTTTTAATTTTAATAAGCTGATTAATCAATAATGATGGTCTAAGGGCAGTTTCAAACCTTTTTGTAATATCAGCTTTAAAGTCATGTAGGTTGAATAATTCAATTTGTGAATAGATGTATATAAAAGAAAAATAGCAACCATCAATTCCCTTGTTACCTTTTCCATCCATAATTGGAAAATCAGTAAAAGTGTCAGGATGATATTTTGATAATTGAGCCCGAAAAATCTTATCTATTATCAGTAATTCCATTAAGACTTTGTCGGTAATTGAAAATTTCTGATTATATACCTTATGCGTCGTAATATCATAATTGGACTCAGTATTCGGGTCAATTAATGTTTGTTTATATTCCGATTGATCTGTGAAATCTGAATCATTGTCTAATTTGAGATTTTTCTCACTATAAAGGTGCATGAGGTATTCCTGAAAAGCGTATGCATAAACATGGCTGTGCCGCTCAGTTATATCGGTTTTAACATCTTTTGGCGGGAAGTATTCATACTCATATAAAATGGATTTTTGGTGTAATACATGATAAACCTTAAGTTTTGAAGCTTCCTGAGATGTCATGTCAAATCTTTTGATCCAGCTATGATAAAATTTCTCATCCCCAATGTCTTCACCATATAATAATTTTTTCACACACTTTATCTCATTTACATAATCTGTGAGAGTCGGATCAGGGTGTTGTTCATTAAAAAGGCGTTTCAGTTCCCTGAAGTAAAGGACAACTTCATTTGATTCCGGATTTAATTTAACAGATTTGCGAGGACTCATTTTTGTTCAAATTGGAACATGCAATAATATTAAAAATTTGCCAGTTTCTTGGCCCACTTCTTTTTTTCTGCTATTTCGAAATCAGCAAGATAGTTTTCTGTTGTAGCCAGATTACTGTGCCCCAAGCTTTCGCTTATAAACTCCATAGAAGCCCCTGAACGTTTTAAAACAGTGGCAAAGCTGTGGCGTGCCGTATAGCTTGTAATCCTGTTGGGCAGCTTTAATTCTTCAGCAATTTCGTTAATGTACTTGTTTATCATCTTTGTAGTTTGCTGCACCCTGGCATATTGCTGTTCAGGAGTCAGGCCGGGTTCCAAAATAGGAAAAATATAATTGTCAGGTTTTTCAGATTTATTGCCCCAACGATCAATAATATTACGAATCAGGGGCGTAATAATTATGGTGATTGGCCGAGGATCCTTTTTTTTCTCCCTCGCAGTTTTGGATCGAATAAAAGTTATTACATCCCCTTTTATCTTACCATAGGTTAAGAAAGCCATATCCTTTACATTCATACCATTGCATAAATAGCTGAACAGCCAAAGATCACGATATTTCTGTTCATTTCGGCCTTCTTTCGCCGGATAATTGGCAATCAAACCGACCTCTTTTTGTGTCAATGCTTTTTTAATATTCCTTCCACCAGGTATCACATATTTCCCTTCACCAAAAGGATAGTATTCTGCACTGATTTTACCATTTTTTACTGCTTTGTTAAAAAGCGCCCTTACATTGCGCAAATATATCCCTATGGTAGTTGAGCTTTTGTCATTTGCTAACATCCACTTTTCATATTTATTAAGAAACTGAATATCGACATAAGAATAAGGCAAAATTTTTTTTACGTGGAAATCTTCCAGAGAATTTTTAGTGCACTCATAAGCAACAGCAGTTGAAATACGACCTTCTTCTCTCAATGCTTTAGCAGCAGTATCAAGCCCGGAAAACAAATCTTCGTCATCTTCCAAATCGGTAAAGTATTTTTTTTCAAATGCAGGAAATGAGAATGCCGGAACTATTTTTTTTATTACATCACGTGCATGTTGTTCCTCAGAACTGAAGTAAAGGGCAATTTTTTTAAACGGATCACGTGGCCTCTCCCCCATAATTTTTGCAAAATCGCTTTCGGATAATGCAAAAGTTTTCCCGACCTCATCTTTTAAAGTATAATATCTCCGATCTCTTTTATAAGTGACCCTGAGTTTTACAGGATAAAGATTATCTTTACGGGGCTTTCTTGTTTCAAGAATTATGGCAGTAGTTACTTCGTTTTGCATAAAGAAATGTTTTATATGGTACACACAAAAGTACACACAAAATAACAAATAATCGCAAAAATAAGCAAAAAGATATTAACATAAAAACGCTGAAAACCCTATATTTCACAAGGTTTCATAACAAATTCACAAAAAATCGCTGAAGGGTATTTTTATGACTACGGATCAGAAGGTTGCAGGTTTGAATCCCGCCGGGGTCACTACAAAGAGGGAAATGCCCTCTTTTTTATTATGTACTACGTTTACGTTATTCAAAGTGAAAATTACGGAAAAAGGTATACAGGGTTTACAAAAGACCTCTATAATAGAATTAATGAACATAACAACGGAAATACAAAATCAATAAAACCTTACATCCCTTACAAGTTAATATATTTTGAAACTGTCGAAAATATTGCTCTCGCAAGAACACGCGAAAAATATTTGAAAAGTGCTGCAGGAAGAAGATTTATTAAGAAAATCAATCCTGACGGATCAGAAGCCCGCCTGAACGACTTCAGTCGGGCAGGGTTGCAGGTTTGAATCCCGCCGGGGTCACTACAAAGAGGGAAATGCCCTCTTTTTTATTATGTACTACGTTTACGTTATTCAAAGTGAAAATTACGGAAAAAGGTATACAGGGTTTACAAAAGACCTCTATAATAGAATTAATGAACATAACAACGGAAATACAAAATCAATAAAACCTTACATCCCTTACAAGTTAATATATTTTGAAACTGTCGAAAATATTGCTCTCGCAAGAACACGCGAAAAATATTTGAAAAGTGCTGCAGGAAGAAGATTTATTAAGAAAATCAATCCTGACGGATCAGAAGCCCGCCTGAACGACTTCAGTCGGGCAGGGTTGCAGGTTTGAATCCC